>JAISSG010000104.1 GCA_031273185.1 Treponema sp.
GCCTGCCGTTGGCCCCGGCGGGCATGGAGATCGACAGCTCGACGCTCTCAAGCCGTTCCTTGATACCCATGGCATCCTGCCGCTTCTGGACCTTCTTTGCCTCCATCTGCTCCTTCCTCGCCTCAAACAGCTTTACCGTCTGGGGCGTATAGGGAAGCGCAATGCCCCTGGGAAACAAATAGTTTCGGGCGTAACCCTTCGCCACGTCCTTAACGTCCCCCTCCTCGCCAAGGGTGGACAGATCCCTGTTCAACATAACCTTCATAACCAAGCTCCTTTGGGAGTTCCTTGCAGGCTCCCCAATGTTGTTACAGCCGCCAGACGGCAGCCGTTGCGGGCAACCACGATTCGTGGCAATGGCCCCGGAGTAGAGGCTTGCCCAATATGCATCCCGCTACGAAACGGGCGTATCCTGTTTTACCACCCGCAAGGGCAGCCAGTTCTCGGCAATGCCCAGCAGGACCAGCGCTACCAAAGCCAGGATGATGAGGCCGGGGTTGAACACCAGAAGCATCACAACAAGGGCGCCGAGTATCCGAAAAAGCCCCGGTATCGGCCTTCTGGCAAAAGTGAACAGCACTATACCGGCACCCTGGGCAAGGTACATGACAGCCGAGACCACCAGCAGATTCCACGCGATTATCTCAACCGCTTCCAGGGAAATTGCCCTGAAAGCGACAACAGCCGGGAGGCAGAGGATAACCGCCCAAATCGTCCAGCGGGGGACGTGAAAACCGATCAGATCCCCGGCAGTGCCCCTCCCCCGCCGCTTCAACAGCATGGCAAGGATGTAAGACATCTGGCGGCTGAAAAAGAATACAAAGACCAGCGAAACAAACGCGCCGCCGCGAAGGGCAATCGAGGAAATCGCCTCGATTATCCCGTTAGGGGCAAGGGAAAGCTCCACGCCCTGCTGGGCGGCATCCGCCCCGGACGAGGCAATGTACATCGAGGTAAGGGATTCGAGGCGGGAACCAAGAAGCGCCGCAATGCCGTTTTCCCTGCCCGGCGCAAAGGCCATGAGGAGGAACAAAACCACCCCGGCCAGGGAAGCCGCGACAAAGCGGAACAGGGTGCGTACCCGGGGAATTATGGGCACCTGCCTGCGCTGCGGGGGGTTACCCGCCATTATCCAGGTAAAGCCCAGGGCAATAACCGTAAAATATACCGCGTCCCAGGCAGCGATTGACATGGCCGCCTCATGGTAGAGCGCCAGGCCCACCGACACAGCGGCGTTGCCAAGCACGGCAAGGACGAGGCAAAACCAGGCGGCAGCCGGGCCAAAAGCCGTGGAGCAGAATCCCAGCGGCACGAGGAAAAAGTAAGCAAGAAAGCCCGAGCGCATCAGGGCAATGCAGGCGCCCGCGCAAGCAAGCGTGGGGACAAACGGCATCAAGCCGCCCCTGCTTCCCGGCAGGGATGAATCGCTGTTCATTCAGAGACAAAGGGCAAGAGGGCGATGATCCGCGCCTGCTTGATGGCGACGGCCAGCGCCCGCTGGTGCTTGGCGCAGGTGCCCGTTATGCGCCGGGGAAGTATCTTCCCCCGCTCGGTGATAAAGCGGCGCAGCGTGTCCGCGTCCTTGTAGTCGATCTTGAGCTTCTGGACGCAGAAGCGGCATACCTTTTTCTTGAAAAACGCCTTGCCGCCCTTCCCGCCTCGGCCCATCTTGTCGTCGCCGTCCCGCCCGTCCATCTGGCTGTCCATTCCCCGGTCCCGCCGGTACGGACGCTCGTTTTCCATGTATTTTTCGTCAGACATCATAGTTCTCCTTCAAATGTTAAAATGGAATGTCGTCGGCAAAGCCGTCCTCTGCCGGGGCCTGGCTGCCGCCCCGCGGGGCGCGGCTGTCGCCCTGGCTGCCGCCAGAATTGCCGTAGCCCGAAGGGCCGCCACCCCCGCCCGATCCGCCCGAAGAGCCAGAGCCCCCGCCGGAGCCGCCCCCCAAAAGCTGGATATTGCTGGCAACAATCTCTACCCTGGAGCGGCTCTGCCCGTCATGCTGCCAGCGATCCTGGCGCAGCTCGCCGTCAACGCAGACCTGTTTTCCCTTGAGCAGGTACTGGTGCAGGGCTTCGCCCCGCTGCCCCCAGAGCACCACGTCAAAAAAACTCGCCTCGTCTCCCCACTGATCGCCGCTTTTCTTGCGGCGGTTCACGGCGATGGTAAACTTGGTAACAGCCTGGCCGCTGGCAATCGACTTGAGTTCCGCGTCCTTGATCAGTCGGCCAATCAGCACAACGCGGCTTATGTCTTCTGCCATGCCCTACTCCTCGATCCTCACAAAGAGGTACTTGAGAATATTGGCGTTCAGCTTGAACACCCGGTCAATAGCCGTGATCTTTGAGGGATCCGCCTTGAGGGTGAACAGGACGTATTTGCCCCGTTTTCTCTTTTTGATTTCATAGGCAAGATCGCGGTCGCCGGTTTCATCGGTTTTCTCGATCTCGACTCCGTTGGCGGCAAGGTCGCCCAGCAATAGCTCGCGGCCCGCCGTATGCTGGTCTTCTTCCAGGGGGAAGATGACCGTCAGCTCGTATCGACGCATAGGTCCTCCTTACGGACTTTGCCCGGCGACAGGCGCCGGGAAAGAGGTGTTCTGCCATTAAAATAGCAAAAAAGCGGGGGAATGGCAATACGCCGAACAGTAGGTCAAATGTGTTACCTATCCTGTGTTTCCATGTTTTAGTATAATAAATGCCGCTGCTTATTGCTCAAAATCTGAGGAGGATTCCCTGCATGGCCGGCGTATTTGCCACGATGCGGCGCTACGGAAAACAACAGGTGAGAAAGCTAGTTTTCATAGCTGTATTTTTCATAAACCCGGTTATCTACCCGCAAGAGGCAGACGAAAACACTGACGACAGTTATCATGATTTTGGAGCGGCAGGGAGCATCACGGTATACGGGGACCGCGCGTTAGACCCGGAATCAATCGACGCCTATGTCGTAAACCAGCTCAACGGTTCCCGGTCGGAAAGAAGACGCTTTATAGAAAGAGATTTCCTTGAAAAATCCGGGTTTCGGCGGACGGGCAACGCGAAATTCCGCAGAACAACCGCAGGAGAGAGCGCGCAGGCGGTGCTGCATGAACTCACCCGCTTAATGACCCTCGGCCTTGCACCCGTACGCAAGTTGCCCCTTGGGGAAATGGAATATGGCGTGCTGCCGAGGGGTAATCATTACCCGTTTGAACAGGTCCTGGCCCGAAGCACGTTTCACGGCGTTTCCCCGGAGGTTTCTACCCTGCTCAAGCTGGAATACATGCTGCACATTGGATTCAGCGATGGTTTGGTTTATCAAGACAGCATACAGTACTATACTGATAGCAACATTAACCAATTTGGGGAGCTCATCGCAAGCTTGCCCGATTACCCCGAAAGCATCCGAAGCGCGAAAACCCGTTATGCGAACGAGCTGCTGCGAATAAAGGCCGCATTGGAACGATACAGAAACCCCAGCGAGAATTATACAAGGGCGCGGCACAATTTGCGGTTCTAACCGCCCCGTGCCCAACTTCCTGTGGCATGGCTTCCCCTCAATGATCGAGCATTATGGGTAATAGATACTCCGGTGCCGTATGCCGTGGAACACATTGACAGTATGTTTTACTGCTATATACTGATACGCGGAGCAAAACGGTTTCTTTGTCCTTGAATTAGCGGGAGAAGATGTCCGCTTGCTCGAACCGCCAAATGATTTTCAGCCGAAGGAATGGTAAAGCCCGCAAGCGGGCAGCCCGCCGCAACATTTTTGTTGGGGCGTTTCGTAGCAGGTTTTACATCGCGTATTGAGAAGGATTGAATATTCTATGCACAAGCCTTACAAAACACCAGTTGCAAAAGCTTCCCCCGACATCAAGGTTCCCGAACCACGGATTTCAAAGCTCGTCCTCCTTCTTGTCAGTCTTTTGGGCAGGCTCTATCTTTCCATATTCTACGGGGTGGCCAAAATAACTTTGCGTGACGACAAGGTACTCTGCGAAGCCTTTAGGCGCTCATTAGCCGGGGAGAGCCGCTGCATAATAGCCTTTCGCCACCCCAACGGGGGAGAAGGCCAGGTTCTGGCGTGGTTTTTCCTTTTCAGGCTGAAGGCCATTGCCGCAAGACTGGGGATACGTTTTGCCCGCTCGCCCCATGCGCTATTTCTGTACGGCTACGAGGTAGTCCGCTGGGGCGGCTGGCCGACCCGGTTCGTCATGCCCAACATGGGGGCGATGCCCATCCACCACGCAAAAATGGACAGCAAGGGAATGGCGCGAATATACCGGGCCATAGTTGACGGCCCCTACCCGCTGGCGCTGGCGCCGGAAGGACAGGTTTCCTACACCATCGATTCCGTTCCCCGGCTTGAGTCCGGGATTGCCCGCATCGGCTTTAACGCGGCCCACCGGCTTGCCGATAAGAACATCAACTGCCCGGTCGAGATTCTCCCAGTGTCCATCCATTTCCGTTATGGCCCCTGGGGGAAGATGAACATGGCGCTGCTCATCAGGCTAATCGAGAAGCTCTGCGGGTTTTCCCGCCGGGAAGCCGGAAAACTTCCCCTCGCCGAGAGACTGCGGCGGTGCAGGGATCATATTCTGGAGATAAACGAACGCCGCTACTGCATCAGCGCCGGCCCTTCCCTTTCCTTTGAGGAGCGTCTTGATCTGGTGACAAACGCAGCGCTGGAAACCGCCGAGCGGATGCTGGGAATCAAGGCCGAGGGCGATTTTTTTTCGCGGTCGCACAAAGCGCGCCTGATTTGCTGGGACCGTATCTTCCTGCCCGGTGTGGACAGCCTTGATCGTATGCCGCGCATCGAACGCAGCGTGCTGGACCTTAAGGCCGGGGAAGCCTGGCACATCGCCCGCCACCAGGAGCTTGCCGATTTCTGCTGGTATTTCCGGTGCCCGCTTCCGACGGAGGAAACCGCCCTGCACAACAGGATCGAGTACGTGCAGAATCTCTGGGATTTCGCCAGCCGCACCATGGGCGGCAATTTTTCCGGCAGGAAAAATATTTTCCCTCGGAGGGTGATCATTCGCGCTGCCCCGGTTATTGATATCAGCAAGAGGCTTCCCCTTTACCGGGAGGACAAGAAAGCCGCTATCGCCGATGTCATGTCTGAACTTGGAAAAGCGTACCTTGATTGCATTGATGAAACAAATAAAACGGATCAGGGGTAAGAAGTTTTTGCCATATTGTTTCCAAGATTATTTCCCTGATCGCTCAGATTATTTAGATTCCCCCGCCAAAATTAAAAATAAAAAAAATGACGCAACATCAACTTTTACCCCAAAAAAATACTGGCTTCTTCCGCTAATATTACGATACCCTATTTCAGCAGATACAATATTATAATTCAGCCTGCGAAAATTTAGCTTAAGCCCTGCTTGTCCACCCACTGTAAATACAAATTTATCCCAATAGACATTTTCCCCTACAAACACATAATTAACGGAAGTGAATGGGCCAAAAAAAATAAAGCCGTCCACCAGACTAAGAACATTCCAGTATAAATGCAAGTTAAATAAACTATGAGTAATACCGTTATTGTCTTTGGTATATTTGCCTGAATTTACCCAGCCAAAAAAATTATAGAAAGTGAATTCGAATCCGATATTTGTTGGTAAATGCTCCATTCCGATACTTAAGGGTGTCACAAAAAAATCATAATCATAATTATCATTCAATGGGAAATTTCCGCCATATCCTATATAGCCGCTATTGAAATTTACCACAAAATTTTCCTGGGCATGCACAGGCACAGCCATGATCAGTATTATAAAAGGCAGAATGAATGGTTTCGGGAAAATACAGCAAAAAGCAAATTTATTCTTCATAATGTCGTAATTATAACGGAAAAAATAGCCCTTGTCAACAATGCCATTTGTATCAGGGCACATATTCATTGTAACGGTATTTTTTCCTCATTATCTTTCATATATTTCTTTCCCTAAATCGGTAATATACCGCAAATTTTCGAATGTTTCAATCATACGCATATCCCCTCGGCACAATGCCCGGAAACCAGCCCCCTTTCCTATTTTTTCAAATTTTCTGTATAATTTCCCATCATGGCGAAATACCCTTTTGGCACCATCGAGCCCAAGTGGCAGAAATACTGGGCTGAGCAGAAAACATTCGCGGCAAGCGAAGACCCCGCTTTCCCCAGGGACAGGCGGCGCTATGTGCTTGACATGTTCCCCTACCCGTCTTCGCAGGGGCTGCACATAGGCCACCCCGAAGGCTATACGGCGACGGACATTTATTGCCGCTACCTGAGGATGAACGGTTACAACGTGCTGCACCCTATGGGCTTTGACTCTTTCGGACTGCCCGCTGAAAACTACGCCATAAAAACCGGCACGCATCCGGCGGTAACGACCGCCGCCAACATCAATCAGTTCCGCTCGCAGATAAAGGCGCTTGGCTTTTCCTACGACTGGGACCGCGAGGTGGATACGTCAAGCGAGGACTACTACCGCTGGACGCAGTGGATTTTCCTGAAGTTGTTTGAGCGGGGCCTTGCCTACGAGGCGGAAAGCCCCATCAACTGGTGCCCCTCCTGCAAGACGGGCCTTGCCAACGAGGAGGTGAAGGACGGCCTCTGCGAGCGCTGCGGCGAAAAAGTGACCCGCAAGCGGATTCGCCAGTGGATACTGAAAATTACCGCCTACGCCGAACGTCTGCTGGCCGACCTTGACGGCCTTGACTGGCCTGAGCCGGTAAAGCTCATGCAGCGCAACTGGATTGGCCGCAGCGAGGGGGCGAACGCGGTGTTCAAGGTCGATATGCCCGCTACCGGCGAAGACCTTGCCATCGAAGTGTACACTACCCGCCCCGACACCCTTTTTGGCGCAACCTACATGGTACTTTCGCCGGAGCATCCGTTAGTCGAAAAAATCACCACCCCCGAACAGAAAGGGGCGGTAAGCAATTACGTTGAATCCGCCGCCCGCAAAAGTGATCTTGAGCGCACCGATCTTGCCAAGGAAAAAACCGGCGTTTGGAGCGGCGCGTATGCGATCAACCCGGTAAACGATAAGAAGATACCGATTTGGATTGCCGACTATGTTCTTATTTCCTACGGCACCGGCGCAATCATGGCGGTCCCGGCGCACGACGAGCGGGACTGGGAATTTGCCAAAACGTTTGGGCTGCCGATTGTGCAAGTGGTTTCCGCTGAGAAGCCTGATAGCGGTAAAAATTACTCCGGCGAACCGGCAGAATGTACGGCGGCTGACGGGTTTTCTGTTAATTCCGGCGAGTTTAGTGGGCTGCCTACCACTGAGGCGAAACGACGCATAACGGACTGGCTTGAGGAAAGAG
>JAISSG010000103.1 GCA_031273185.1 Treponema sp.
ACCTCGTCAGATGCCCATTACCCGGAGCACATTGCCCGCCGCCCCTTCGAGCTTGATACCAGCGCGGAGGAGCTGCAGCCCGGCGGTCCCGGCACGGAGGCCGACATGGAAGCCTTCAGGCGGGCGTTGGAAAAACGCCGGAGGATCTGAAGGTTAATTTGTTACAGTGTCGTCCGCTTGGCTTTTGTCGGCTCGTGCGTGGAATACATGATGATGTTTCTGCGGAAACCAGCCCCTTTTTACCCGTGCCTCCTGCGCGTAAAGCTCGTGGATGCTCCAGAAGCAGGAAAACCCGGCAACGCTCATGATCGCGGAAACAACGGAGTTTTCCATGAACAGCGATCCTGCAACAAGGCCGATGCCGCACACGAGGAAGATCGGCCAGATTTTCTTGCCAAAATGGTATTCCCCCTTTATCACGAGCGGGTGAAACAAGCCGATAATGAAGAAGGTCGAAACGCCTATTATGATTCCCTGGAAATTCATTGCACACCTGCAGAAGTAGTATTTGTACTGTACCATAACAGCAGTACTGCGGTCAACTATTCAATCTCCTTTAGCACGTCCTGTATTGGTATTCCCTGCTCCCGCGCGATTTTGGCGATGTCATCGTGTTCGGGCTTTGATTTTTTTACCCCGAAGCCGCTGGCGGTTTTGATTCTGACCGTTCCGTATTTCGTTTGGGCCAGGGTTTGTTCCCTTTGCAATGTGTAGCGGCGGCAGGCGCTCTCCCTGATCCCCAGGGTGCTTGTGTGCCTGAACATAAGCGAAACCATTTTGTCTTTTGTTTCGCCGAGGCACATGCAACTGAGGCTGAGGGCGGGGCGGCCCTTTTTCATGCCGATCGGCGTGGTCCATGCGTCAAGGGCCCCCTCGTCAAGCAAGACCTGCTGGGCGAATGCCACGGCTTCCGGTGTCATGTCGTCCAGGTTGCAGGCAAGCTCGGTAACTTCCTCGTCGCCGCCGGCATTGTCGCCGCCGGATGTATTGCCGATGTAGGCCCGTAAGCAGTTTGCTTTCGCAAAGTCTTTTGTTCCCATGCCGTACCCGATTTTGGCGACGGCTATCACGGGCATTGCGCAAAATTCTTTCACGAAATGTTTCAGCAGGGCGGCTCCTGTCGGCGTGCAAAGCTCGCCCGTTGTTTGATCGCTGTACATGGGGACGTTCCGCAAAATGCGGGCGGTTGCGGGGGCCGGCACGGGCAGAATGCCGTGGGCGCAGTGGACATGCCCGCTGCCGGTATTAACCGGGGAAGCCAAAATCGCATCGGGGGCGAGTTCCTCTATCAGCATGCAAACGCCGACAATGTCGGCAACAGCGTCCATTTCCCCGACTTCGTGAAAATGGATTTTGCCCACCGATATGCCGTGGGCATGGCTTTCCGCTTCAGCTATCAGCTTATAAACCGCAAGGGCGTTCTTTTTTACGTTGTCCGAAACGTTCAAGTGCCCGATTAAGTGCTCAATGCCGTGGTAGCTGCCGTGATCGTGCCCGTGTCCGTGCCCGCCGTGAGAATGTTCGTGATCGTGATCATGGTCATGGTCATGGTCATGGGACGCTTCTTCCTGGCCGTTTACCACGACTTTTATGCGCGTTCCGGTTATCCCGCACTTGGCGGACGATTCGGCGCTTACAGCCACGTTGGGGATGCCGATGCCGTTCAGCCTGCCCAGAAATTCAGCGGGGTTGTCATGCAGATCAAGCAACGCCGCCATCATCATGTCGCCTGCCGCGCCCATGCCGCATTCAAAATAAAGCGTTTTCATATAATCTCCCCCTGTCACGCCGGGCAATCGCCTCAGGCAATCGCCCCAAGCCCGCAGTTTTCCATTAATGCTTTGTCGCCCAGCAAGGCCAGCGTCCCGTCTGCGGCGATTCGCCCGTCTTTCAGTATAATCACACGATCGCATACCTCGGCGGCAAAGGCCAGGTCGTGCGTTGCCATGATTTTTGCGTGGCGCAATTTCCTGAGCGCTTCTACTAACAGCCGTTTCGCCTTAGGGTCAAGAAAGGCGGTCGGCTCGTCAAACAGCAAAACGGATGGCTCCATCGCCAGAACCGTCGCTATCGCCGCCATGCGCTTCTCGCCGCCGGACAGCTTGAGCGGCGAGCGGCTGCGCAGGTGCTGTATGTTTAGCCGGGCAAGGGTTTCGTTCACCCGGTTTTTAACCGCCTCTTCCGGCATCCCGGAATTGCGGCAGCCAAACGCTATGTCGTCAAATATCAGCGGCATAAACAACTGGTCGTCGGGGTTTTGAAACACCAGGCCGATTTGTTTTCTAAATTCATTGACTGTTTTTTTATTAAGCCTTATGCCGTTAGTCTCGATAGTGCCGTTTGCCAGTTCAACTATCCCAACAATCGCAAGCAGGAGCGTTGTTTTGCCCGAGCCGTTTTCGCCTATCAAAGCAATATTTTCGCCTTCGTTAAGCGTAAAGCTCAAACCGTCAATCGCTGTTGTTTTGTCGGGATAAACGACCGTTACATTTTGCAATTCCAGCATTACAGGAGCCTTTCCAGAATCCCGGCAAGCAGGGCGTTTATGTCAACAACGCGAAACGTTACGCATAACAGAAAAACGGCGGCAAAAAAACCAATGTCCCCCGGCGACAGTTTCTGCGGGTTTTTTGTCATGGTCTGGAGGGCATAGCCCCTGCATTTCATGGCGTTGTATACACGGTCGGCGCGGTCAAAACTGCGGATCAAAAGCTGCCCGGCAAAAACGCCCATGTCCCTCATCTCGATTCCCCTGCCGCCGGAACTTCTCAGCGAGTACGCGACATTCATCGAATATGCTTCGTTCAGCAGTACGCCGATGTAACGGTATGTCATTTCAAACATGATAATAAAAATGCCTGGCGTTCGAAGCCGCCGCATTGCGCCGGTCAGATGGGAAAGCGGCGTTACCGATACGAGCAGCAGCACGGCCATGACGCACAGGTAGGTTCTCAGCAGTATGGTGGCAAGCGATATTACGCCGTAACTTACCGGTATGCCGCCTATCGCAAAAGCGGCGGCTCTGTCGAACAGCACGTTGCTGATCCCGGCAAACAGGCAGAACGGTAGCGCAATAAGAAACCTCCTGAAAAGCATTGCGTAGGGCGTTTCGGAAAGCGCCATCAGTATCATCGGGTAGAAAATGTACGGGATCAACCTCCCCGGCGCGTACCGGTCAAACGACACGACCGTTACAATAAAGGCCGTTGTTGCCAGCAGTTTTGCCAGCGGGTGCAGCCGGTGGATGGCGGTGCTTCCGCAGGCTAATTGCTCAAGCGCGTACAGCTCGTGTATCTTGTTTTTCATTATGCGGCGACGGCAGGGCGGTCTTTTTGTCTTTTTTTGACAAGCGAAATTATCAGCACGGAAATTCCGGCGAGGATGAAGGTAATCGCGCCGCCGGCAATACCGGCAAGGCTTGTCCCTGTTCCCGCGCCTTCTTCTCCCGCATTTGCGGACGCGTCCCTAAAGCCGTAGCCCGGCATGACGGCGACTTTTTCCTGAATTGAAGAAGCGCTCTCTATAATGGGATTGGTTATTTCAATCTCCGCAGTGCCGGTAGTTTTTTTGATTGACCATTCAAGCCCGTCGGGGTGGGAGGAAACGAACAGGGACAGGCCGCCTCCCGTGATCAGCGTGACCACGGCAAGCAAGGCAAGCATCTTTCGCAGAGGCACGCCGCTTTGTATGGCCGTTCCCGAAAAGGAGCTTTCCATTATTTCCGGGCGCATTGTATGCACAAAGCACAGAACCCCGGCGGTAACAATGCCTTCGATAATGCCAATGGCAAGGTGTATGGGCTGCATCAGCGCGAGGAAGGTTGCAAACGGCAGTTCGGTGATGCCGGAAAGCGTTGTTTGCAGTACCACGGCAAACGCGCCAAGCTGCAATGCCGCGACAACCGCCGCGACCGAGGCGGCGCTAATCCTGCCGCTCGTCAGGCCGTTTTTCACCAGCGGCTTGTAGACAAGCGGGTACGCGATCAGGCAGGGGATAACGCCCAGGTTAAAGATGTTGCAGCCAAGGGCAAGCAGGCCGCCGTCGGCAAAGAACAGGCATTGGATGACCAGCACCGCCGACAGTGAAAGCAGGGAGGGAAAACCCCCGAGCATGGCGGCAAGCAGGATCCCGCCGCCAATATGCCCGCTTGAGCCTGTGCCGGGAATGGTAAAGTTGATCATCTGCGCGGCGAAGACAAAGGCGCCCATCACGCCGATAACGGGGATTTTTTTTTCGCAGAGGTCGTCTTTTTTGACTTTGGCAACCGAAAAGGCGACAGCGGCGGCGCTGGCGGCGCACATCGCTATTGCGACAGCGGGGGATAGCAGGGAATCCGCCATGTGCATAACAATTCCTCCTTGTCGCGCAAAATACCTTCACGGCATTGTTTCGTTTTTTATGGAAAATTGCGGCTACAGGTCATATCTTCATGATATGAATTATCTGCACTATATCAAAGTTTGAAAATCTTGTAAACGATATGGCTGGAAGGCGGGGCGCATCTAAATGCCCGGCTACTCCCCGATGATTTTCACCAGGACCCGCTTGCGCCGCTGGCCGTCAAACTCGCCGTAAAAGACCTGCTCCCAGGGGCCAAGGTGGAGCTTGCCGCCGGTAACAGCGATGACCGCTTCCCGCCCCATGATCTGCCGCTTGAGGTGGGCGTCGGCGTTGATTTCGCCGGTGTTGTGGCGGTAGGAGGAAACCGGCTCATGGGGCGCCAGCTTTTCCAGCCACACGTCAAAGTCGTGGTGCAGGCCGGACTCGTTGTCGTTGACGAACACGCTGGCGGTGATATGCATCGCGTTGACGAGGCACAGGCCCTCCTGTATGCCGGATTCCCGCAGAGCGGCCTCTACCTCGCCGGTTATGTTGATGAATTCGCGGGGCTTCCTGGTGTTGAACCAGAGTTCCCTGGCGATTGATTTCATTGGTTATTTCTCTTCAAGGCCGAGGGCCTCGTTGGAATCCCCGTCTTTGGTTACCACCGGGCCGTCGGACTTTGCCTTCCTCGGGGCTTTGGGCCTGGATTTGCGGGGCATTGACTTGGATACGAACCGGGGCTGGCGGTAGGTACGCGCAACATAATTGACCAGAGCCATATACAGCACCAAGGCCGCCGTCATGGCCAGGACCTGCCAGCTCTTGGCAACCTGAATAAGCAAATTCATCACGTCATTATGGTACATACCGTTTCTATCATCGGTGTTTTTTGCGAAAAGCTCAAGGCGTGTTTATGCACAGCCGGTACAATTTCCGGCTCAGTTGTTTCTGACGGGAAATGAGTCAAAGCCGGCCCTTTTCAAGGCTTCCCTTGTCCTGCTGGCATCCTGCCCGGCGGGGACGGTGACGGCCCAGTGTTCGGCGTTGTTGACTATTTTGCGGGATACCGTGGCTGGAAAACCGGCGTTTCGCAGAGCCTCCGCCTGGCCGCGGGCGTTGGCCTCCCTGCTGAACGCGCCGGTTTGCAGGACGGCAGTGGAGGCAGGCGTTGCGTTCGGGGCAGGAGTCGCGCTGGGGGCGGCGGCGCTGGGTACGGAAGGGCTTGCGCCAGGTGAGTTGGCGGCGACAGAGACGGCGGGGGCAACGGGGCTGGGGTCTCCCGCCCCGGGAAACAGCATCCACACGGGGTTTTGGGCCGCGCTGACCAAGGCCCCGGTCTTTTCGGGGTTGGCGGCGCGGGCCTCGGGGCTGTTGGGGAATTCGGCAACCAGGCGGGACCTCCACGATTCGGCGCCGCCTTCCGTGAAGATGCCGGGGTTTTCGGCGATTATGCGCCAGAGGGTGTAGTAGATCAGGGGGTGCAGGCCGGCAAATTCCTGGTCCTGGGCAAGGCCGCCCAGCGCCGAAACGTTGCCGCTAATCCGCGCCCTCAGGCAGGCATCCAGATAGCGGGCCTGCAGCAGGGGCTGTCCCCGTCTGCCGGAGGCGATCAGGGGGGAGAGCGTCTGCAGGGATCTTTCCCATTCGCCGACGGCTGCCAGGCAGTAGGCCCCGGCGACCAGGGCCGCGTCGTCTTGCGGGCTGGCCGCAGCCGCGTCAAGCCAGCCGGCGGCGGCCCCGGCGATATTGCCGGAAAGCTGCAGTAGCCGCGCAAGGCGCACCGAGGCATCGTGCCGCTCTGCGGGGGATATTCCGGCCTGGGACAGCCTTTGCTCAAGGCGCTGTATCTCCGTGCCCAACTGCCCCGACGACGCGGCGCTCTGGGGGTACAGCCTGTTCCCCAGGGCAACGAGCAGGGCGGCAGCAAAGAGCGCACCGGCCCAGCCGCGCCTAGTTGATCCCATACTGCCCACTGCTGGCGCTGAAATCCCCGTCCGGCTTGCCGGGCTTTTTGCCTGGTTTTCCGGCTTTCGGCGGTTTCCCCCCTTTTTCCCGCAATTTTCGGCCAATGGCCAGCGGAAGGGCGCAGAGCAGGCCAATGATGAACGAGGAAAACGCGGTTACGAACACGGGGAGATCCTTGATAGCGGTGAAGCCAAAGCTAATATCGCACTTGTTTTGCAGGTTGAACATAATGAAAAAGAAAAAAAGCACAAAAATAACTATAAACTGGATTAAACGCCAGGGCATAATGCTAACTCCTTTGCGCGAAAAGTGTTTCCCCGCAGGCCGGAAAGGGTCAGATCGGCAAAAGAGCCTATCATGGAGGCCGGGCCGGGGGCAACGGCCATTTCGTCCCTTTCAGTGCGTGTTACTAATTCATCGGCATTTTTTCGGGAAATTCCCTCTACTAATACGCATTCGCGCGCTCCCAGGCGGCTTTTCAGGAGCATCCCGGTATGCTTTTTCTGCAACTCGATGACCCTTGCAAGCCGTTCCCGCTTGATCCCCTCGCTTATCCGCCCCGGCAGGCTGTACGCGGCGGTCCCTTCCCTGGGATTGTAGTGGTACATGTAGGCGTACAGAAACCGCGCTTCCTCCATCAACGCCAAGGTTTCCTCCACGTCCCCCTCCGTTTCGCCGGGAAAGCCTATTAAAATGTCGGTAGAAAGGCTGATTTCCGGCATGGCGCGGCGTATTTCGGCGGCCAGGGCGAGGTACTGCTGGCGGGTGTAGCCCCGGTTCATCGCGGCAAGCATACGGTTCGAGCCGTGCTGGACGGGGAGATGCAGGTGGCGGCAGAAGGCGGGGTTTTCGGCCATCGCTTCGATTGTTTCCGCCGAAAAATCCCTTGGGTTGGCGGAAAGGAAGCGCAGCCACCTAACCCCGCTTGCCTTTGCTTCACGGGCCGCCATTCGCAAAAGGCCGGCAAAGTCCATCTCCCCGCCGTTCCACGAATAGGCGTTGACGTTCTGCCCCAAAAGGGTGATTTCCCTCACCCCCCGTTCTCCCACCAGCCGGATCTCCTCGGCGACGAGGGCCGGGTCGCGGCATATTTCCCTGCCCCGCACGTAGGGGACGATGCAGTACGAGCAAAAATTGTCGCAGCCGTGCATGATGGGAACAAAACTGCGGAACTGCCCCTCCTCAAGGTGAGATGATGAGAACGAGAATTTGGGTGTTTCGTCGGCAGCGACATGAGGGAAGGGCGAGGGGCCGGTGTTTTGCTCGACCGCCTCAAGGATCAGGGGGAAGGTCGAGCGGCTGGCTGTGCCCATAACGTAGTCAACCGCAGGGAATTGTTCCTTCAGCGATTCGCCCATGCGCTGGGCCATGCAGCCAGCCACGACGAAGGCAAAACGCTGTCCGCGGGCAAGGCGTTTTTTTTTGAGGCTTACGTACCGGGCGATGCGTCCCAGCCCCCGCTGTTCGGCGGTGAGCCGCACCGAGCAGGTGTTGAGCAGGACGAGGTCGGCGCTTCCGCCGTCAGGCGCGGCGCTCCAGCCCCGCTCACGGCAGGCCAGCGCAAGGGCCGCCGATTCAGCCGAGTTCATCTGGCAGCCGTAGGTCTCGAAAAAGTACGTCAAGCGGGGCCGCCTAGTAGCGTTTCCCCTGGGCTACCAAATAGGCGATGAGGTTTTTTACGCCAATGACCAGAAAGCCGATGGTGGCTATGTTCAGCACTGTCGCCATCACCACCGTGAGCGGCTTGAGGGGGGTTCTTGAGAGCATCACCGTCACTCCCAGCGCGGTGATGAGCGCGCCGGTCTTCTTGTTGCTGGGGTTGTTCGCCATGAGCCAGCCGACGCCCACCGCGCAGACGATCACGCCCGCGATAAGCGCGATGACCCACGGGCGGGCAAGAAGCTGGATGGCGGCCAGAAGCAGACCGATGGCAAAGGTGAATATTGCAGGGT
>JAISSG010000128.1 GCA_031273185.1 Treponema sp.
TCATGGCAGGGGGCTTTAAGTCCCGTAATGCGCTGGCTGTTGCGGGGGGCGGCGATGGTGCGGGCATGGGTGATCGCATCGGCATGGCTTTTTACGACATTGTTCATCCCTGCGGCAATAATTACCTGTTTGGGGCCGTAGATCATCGCCGCCACGCGGTTGCCGTTGCCGTCGATGTTTACCAACTGCCCGTCCTCGCTGATGGCGTTGCATCCTGCGAGAAAGGTGTCGCATAACAACGCCTGCCGCATGATCTCGATGCGCTCTTCCGGGCTTTTCGCCTTGTCACGGTCAAGGGTTTTGTAGCCCATTTCTTCAAGCCGGTTCTTTACGCCGAGTTCGTCCATTGTCATGCCGCCACCCCATGCAACGGTGTGGTCTTTGGGGATCAGGCCCACGATTTTTTCCAGCGCCTCGGCGGGATCGTCGAAATACCATGCGTCAAAATGACGGCTCTTCAATGCCTGCACGACCCGTGCGCCAAGTTTTTGATCACGCATTTTTATAAACGTTTTGGCTGAACTCATCTTTACTTCTCCTTATAAAACCGCAGTATTTCCGCCGCAGTTGCATCGGGCTGTTCCTGATGGGGCAGGTGGCCTGCATTGGCAATTATAGCAAAATCGGCATCGGGGCGCAAACTGCGAAACAGGTCGGCTTTTCCCTGCGGAAGCACCGTGTCGCCCTCTCCCCAGAGGACAAGTATCTTTCCCGAATAGGTTTGTATCTTTCGGGTCAGCGCCCGTTTGCCAAACTGGAACACGGCGGCCATGCTTCGCAGGGTTGCAAAATACCCCCGCTCCTGATTGGAGCTTTCCACTCTGGCGATGACACGCTGGCGGAGAAAGTCTTTGTCCTCGACGCTCAGTGCGTCAAGGTCACGGTAATAGGGGTATAGCGACTTCCATGCCGCTTCGTGGTTTGTGCGGAAACTTCGGTACCAGTTTTTGCCGACAAAGGGTAGCCCTACAAGGAGCAACGCCCTATCCATACTTCCGGCAAAGGGAAAGCACCCGTCGATCAGGACAAGGGACTGTACCAGATCGGGCTGCCGGCCTGCAACCATTTCGGCAATGCCCGCGCCCAGCGAACTGCCGACAAGCGCCACCGGACGCTCTGTGCTTGCGGCGGCCTCGGCCATCACCCGCAGGACAGCCCTGCAATGCTGGCGCATAGAGATCAGGCCCTGCCACAGCGAACGGCCAAAGCCCGGCAGGTCAAGGGCAAGTACCCTATAGCCCGCCTGCACGAGCAGTGGAAAGATGTGCCGCCACGTATCGGCCTCGTCCCCCAGCCCGTGGATGAGTAGTATCGTTTGCCTGTTTGTTAAAGGATCATCGTCTTGTGCAGAATCGTCGTTTCCTGCGGAATCGTAGTAGAACAGTGTGCCACCCGACATGGAAACGGATTTCCCGTAAGGGGCAAGCGAAGGCCAAGGGTTCATCGTATCGGGCATGGAACCAGTATATACTGTGAAAGCGAACTATGTATATTGGGAGCCGTGAGTTAATAGCATTGCCGACCGCAGTTTCCACATCAGTCAAGAACCCTTCTTGAAATTGCCTGATGGCTTTGAGTGAATGTCTTGACCATTTTCATTGGCTCAATATTGCATATAACTTATTTTCCACCTTTTTATACCATTGTCATATTCAAATAACCATCTCCATGTAAATTTATTACTCCACATATAGTACAGAGAATAACTTTTGTTTTTCCATCGGTGATAATAAGGCTGTGGAAAATTTCCCAAATAAATATCCTCATTGGGGAATGCTTTTTTATAAATATCTAAAATATCATTTTGATCATCTAAACGTGCACGTGAATCATTTGGATATTTATTATTAATAATATAATAATTATTTATTTCATTTATTAATTTTTGGCCTCTAATCATTTTTAGCATAAAAAACCCACCAAAAACACTAAATAAAATAAAGAAAAGAAGTATCAATATTTTAAATTTTAATTTCATGCTGAATTAATTCTCTTAACGATTGGGGAGTTGGCGAAAAATTAAGGGCAAAACCGATAATTCTATGACAAAAAAGGCTGCCCGGGAAACAACCAGACAGCCTCTTTTTAGTCATACATCCTTCAGTGTTTAACAGAGACCAGAAACAGGAAACCTACTCCCTATTCCCCACTCCCCATTCCCTCTCCTAATAGTCCATACCTCCCATACCGCCCATTCCGCCGCCGGGCATTGCCGGAGCATCTTTCTTTTCGGGAATGTCGGTGATGGCGCATTCGGTGGTCAATAGCAGGCTGGCAATGGATGCCGCGTTCTGCAGGGCGGAGCGGGTAACCTTCGCCGGATCGATGATTCCGGCCTTCATCATGTCTACCCACTCCATCTTCGCCGCGTCAAAGCCCATGCCCTTTTTCTCGTGCTTGGCTTTTTCGGCGATGACCGCCCCGTCAAGGCCGGCATTCTCGGCGATCTGGCGGATGGGCTCTTCAAGGGCCCGCTTGACGATCTTGAAGCCGACCTTCTCGTCGTCGGTAAGTCCGGCGGTGTCTGCCTTGTCCAAAGCCAGTGCCGCCTGAATAAGGGCGATCTCGCCGCCGGAGACAATGCCTTCGTCGATGGCGGCACGGGTTGCGGACAGTGCGTCCTCGACACGGTGCTTCTTCTCTTTCAGTTCGACCTCGGTCGCCGCGCCAACGTTAATGACCGCAACGCCGCCCGCCAGCTTGGCAAGCCGCTCTTGCAGTTTCTCGCGGTCGTAGTCACTGGTGGTGTCTTCGATCTGCGCCTTGATCTGGGCGATGCGGTCCTGAATGTCTTTGTTCTTGCCGCCGCCGTTGATGATCGTGGTGTTGTCCTTGTCGATTTTGATGGTCTTCGCCTTGCCGAGGTGGGAAAGCTCGGTGTTCTCCAGCTTCATGCCCAGTTCCTCGGTGATAACCTGGCCGCCGGTGAGGATGCCGATGTCCTCCAGCATGGCTTTGCGGCGGTCGCCGAAGCCGGGGGCCTTTACCGCCACGGTCTTGAGCGTTCCCCGCAGGCTGTTGAGTACCAGCGTGGAAAGGGCCTCGCCGTCAACGTCCTCGGCGACGATGAGCAGGGGCTTGCCGCTCTGGGCGACTTTTTCCAGCAGAGGGAGCATGTCCTTCATGCTGGAGATTTTCTTGTCGTGGATCAGGATGAACACGTCCTCGTACACGGCGGTCATGGTGTCGCGGTCGGTGACGAAGTACGCCGAGATATAGCCCCGGTCGAACTGCATCCCCTCGACAAAATCGATGGTGGTGTCCATTGTCTTGGACTCTTCCACGGTGATGACCCCGTCCTTGCCGACTTTTTCCATAGCGTCGGCGATGGTGGTGCCGATTTCCTTGTCGTTGTTGGCGGAAACCGAGGC
>JAISSG010000150.1 GCA_031273185.1 Treponema sp.
ATGTCAGGGCTATTGCAGTGAGGGCAATTGAGTTCTATGCTGATTACCATTCTTTCATAGTATTTCTTTTTGCTCTCACTGTTATCCTAATCCATCATACTTTTCAGATCACCTTCACATTTTTAAGCAAAAAAACAGAGGGAATGGGAACAGAACAAAAAATACGGATGATACAATGCACAGCTATTCGCTTTATGAGGAAAATACAGCTTAGTACGTCAATAAGGCTTCCAAGAGGCGAAGTGAAACAAATTCTTGGCTCAGGAGGGTAAAAAAATGGATGAAGGTTTTGATGCAAGCACAGGTACTGATAGCTTGGATGTTGAGACGAGTTCCGATGTGCCAGCAAGCGAAAGCATGGATATTAGTATTGAACCGCTTGCGGATATTCCCGTTGAAGAATCCGCAACGGACAGCCTGAATGACACTGAACCTCCCATTTCTGAACAGGAAATGTCCGAACTGCAGAACGAAGCCGCTTCGTTAGAGATTGAACCTTTGGACGACGGGAACAACGATGATTATTTCGAGATAGAAGGAGAAAACACACATAGTTTGGGAGAAAGAATAGCGGCAGGGGCGTTTGCGTTGGGTGCGCCATTTGCCGCCGGAGTTGAAGCGGCGGCTCAGGCTGAAAACATAAACACGGGTATTCCTAATGATGTTCCTGCCATATATGCGGAAACAGATGCCCTGCAAACACCTGAGCAGGTAATAGAACAATATCAGCAAGACGGCTGGGTAATTTCTGACGGAACAAAAGAATCTCAACCCAGCGCATTGCAAACAGCAGGCGAGCTGGCCGGGAATTACCTAGATATAGCGGAGGCAGTTGCAGAGGGAGGAAGACGCGAAGGGGAAGCGGAAGGGATTAAGGAACTGACCAGCGCATTACGTAAGCCTGAACAGAGCGAATTTGAGGATACAGAATAACCATAAGGTGAATAAAGATGGGCAAAATGATGAGTGAAGGTTTTGATACTGGCATTAAGCATCCTGCTGATACAAATAATGTGGAGGACCATGAGCCGAATATAGACTTAACGCCTCTTGAGGATGTAATTATTGTTGAAGTACCCATTTCTGAACAGGAAATGTCTGAATTGCTCGAAGAAGCCGACGCGCTGGCCTTACAGCCTTTTGATGAAGCTGAACCTTTAACCGATTCTTTCGACCCGATTCAGGAAGTACCTATTGATTACAACATGGTTTTTGAGGGGCTAGACGAATATGATTTTGACGGCAAGGACTATAATCAAAATACCGAGCAATTAAACAGCCTTCTGGAAGGGTTCACGGAAGATAACTGGGCCAATATAGATTTAGCAGGGCAGAAAGAACAAATTACGGGGCTTTTTGATTACGTTAATGACGTATTGGGATTGGAAAATCCTCCGAATATTGAGTATTATAATGAGCATGAGCAGGGGAATTACGGAGGGTATAATCCCGCCACGAATACGTTGAGTATTAACGAGTATATGCTTTACGATTCAAACGAAGCGGCAGACACGGTGGCGCATGAACTGTGGCATGCATATCAGCACGAAAGGGCATCAAACCCGCAATCGCCGAAAGATTACCAATATCAATTCGGCTTCGATAATTACATACGACCGTCTGATGACTTTGACGGGTATCAGAGTCAATTAGTCGAGGCGGAAGCAAGGGCATTTGCCGATCAATTCAAGGGCGCATTGGCGCAAATAAAAGGGGCTTAAACTATGAGTATTATAATGGAATATTTGCTGAACGAGAAGAAAATGACCGAAGTTGTCGCAGTACGGACCGAAAAGAAAGTATCAAAATACGAGGACATCCGCAAGGAGTTTGAGTTATGGATAAAAAACAAAACTTACAATGTCGTTAATCCCCTTGTAATTGGCGAATACACAGCGCAAGATATTTTTAATCTTGCCCCTTTTATGGATGGGTTAGGCGTGTTCGATTTTATGGTTACATTGCGCGATGATCCCGCAAAAGCGAAAGAGTATATTAATAGCGGGTTTAAGCGCAAGTAACGGGCCTGCTGGGTTGCACCGAGGGTGCCGACATCCCCGCTATTTTTCCTTCGAGCCGATAAGGGTAAAGGTCAGGCCGCACTGGTAGCGGGCATCGGGGTTGTCGGGGTTGTGCAGCTTGCCGTTTCCGTAGAACCCCACGCTGCCGGAGCTGAATTTCTTGGAGCCCGCGAATATCCTGCCCCATTCCTTCCCGTTCCCGTCAATAATGACCACCTGCAAGGCCCCCGGGGCCTTCTCGTCTGTCGCTGCCATGCATGCCTCCTGTTAGCCCCATTATAAACCCTTGTCGGGGAATGGTTCAAGCCACGGGGCAAAGGCTAAACTTGACCCGCAATTATCCCGAATGCCCCTCGCGGGCGCTCCCTTCCTACATCAGCGGCGCGAAGATACGCAGCACGTCGGGGGCGACGCGCTGGAAGGCGTTGCGGGCGCACTCCTTCAGCGTCATCTCGTGCGACTTGGGAACGGTCCGCAGAAAATCCTCCTTCACCGCCTGGACAGCCCCTCCCTGGTAGACCAGGACGCCGCACTCAAAATGCAGGTACAGGCTGCGGTAGTCCAGGTTGGTGGTGCCGACTGTCGCCACGGCATCGTCGCAGACAAAGGTCTTGCCGTGGTTAAAGCCCGACGTATATTCGTACACCTTTACCCCGGCGGAAATAAGCTGCCGGTAGTACGAGCGCGAGATAATCGCCACGAACCACTTGTCCCAGCGGTGGGGGGTGATGATCCGCACGTCCACGCCGCTTTTCGCCGCCAGCGCCAGCGCGGAGAGCAGGTTGTCGTCCGGCACCAGGTAGGGGGTGGTGATGTACACGTACTTTTTCGCCTTGTTGATGATCTGGATGTACACGTGCTCTCCGACGTTTTCCTCGTCTATGGGGCTGTCCGCGTAGGGCTGCACGAACCCGTCCGGGGGGACAGGGCAGGGGCTTTCCTTCCAGGGGTAAAAGGAGCCGTAGCTGGCATCTGCCGCGTGCGAGGGAGACATGTTCCACATTTGCAGGAAGATAAGGGTAAGCGACCATGCCCCTTCCCCTTCCAGCATGATCGCCGCGTCCTTCCAGTGGCCAAAACGCTCGACTACGTTGGCGTATTCATCTGCAAGGTTAACGCCGCCGGTGAACGCCACCTTGCCGTCAATCGAGACGATCTTGCGGTGGTCGCGGTTGTTTTGCAATGACGAGAGGATGGGCCTGAACCGGTTAAACACAAAGCACTTGATGCCCTTCTGCTCCAGTTGCCGGTGGTAATCCGCCGGCAGGGACATAAAACAGCCCAGATCGTCGTATATGAGCCGGATGTCCAGGCCCTGCCGTGCCTTCCGCTCCAGCAGTGCGACAACGGAATTGAGCATCTCCCCTTCCTTGAGGATGAAGAATTCCAGGAAGACGTACCGCTCGGCCTTTTCCAGTTCCTCCAGGAGGCGCCGGAAGAACGCCTCGCCGGAATCAAGGTACAGCGGCCTGGTGTTGCTGAACACCGGGTACCCGGCATAGTCCTGGAGGTAATGGGCCTGGGGCTTGAACTCCGGGTAAGCGCCGATCAGGTCCGGCAGGCGGTCTCCGCTCAGGTAAAACGACTCTTTGCTCTCCTTGATAATGCGGCGGATCATGCGCCGCATCTTTCGGGGGTTTGACTGGGAAATGAAAAAGATGTACAGGATTCCCCCAAAAATGGGAAACAGCATGATCAGGAAAATCCAGATGATCTTATAGGCGGCCTTGGTGCGCTTGTTCAGGACATGCACGCAGACAAAGACGCTGATGATGTTGAGAACCCAGTTGGCATACTGGACATAAATGCCTGTCCCCGCGACAAGAAACACGATAAAAGCAATTTGGACCAGAAGGGTGGATATGACGAACACCCTTCTGCGGAACACAACCCGGCTTAAATTCTTCTTCATGGCATCAAAAGTTATAATCGCCTTCTGCGTAAAAATATAGTGCAAAATACCGCTTTTTGAAACCGCCGCGCTGCCCCCCGCACTCACTCATTGCATGGAAGGCGTTTTTCCTATAAAATACCACCATGGCCGACACCAGCTTTACCGTCCTGGACCTGATTGACATCGATCTCAAGGAGCATAATTCGCTGAACCTCCGCTGCATAGGCGGACGGAGGGGGCTGGCGAGGGAAATCGGCACTCCCGACCTGAACCGCCCGATGGGGGCGATAATGGGCTTTTTCGAGGATTTCGCCTGCCAGCGAATACAGCTTTTCGGCAGGGGGGAGGTTTCCTACCTTCGCCAGATGGAAAAGCAGGGAGAAACCAAGACTATACAAGAGATGTTCCTCCGCCCCATCCCCTGCTGTATTTTCACCCACGACCTGAGCCCCCACAGGGAATTCTTTGAAATCGCCGAGCGGGCGGAATGCCCCATTTTGCAGACCAGCCTGGGCACGGCGGATTTTTCGGTGCGGCTTATACGTATCCTTGCCGAAATCTTCGCCCCCCGCCAGAGCATCCACGGCGTGCTGGTGGAGGTCTTCGGGCTGGGGATACTTATCCTTGGCGATTCGGGGGTTGGGAAAAGCGAGACCGCCCTTGAACTGGTGCACCGGGGTCACCGGCTGGTGGCGGACGACGTTGTGGACCTGCATTGCGTGAATGGCAACATCCTGATGGGCATGGGAGCCAACAAGATCATCGGGCACCACATGGAAATCCGGGGGCTGGGGATAATCAACATAACCCATATGTTCGGCGTGCGGGCGATTCGGGACAGGAAAGAAATCCAGCTTGTGGTCATGCTGGAATCATGGGATTCCTCAAAGGCTTACGACCGGCTGGGCATAGAGGATCACATGGTGGAATTCCTGGGAGTCAGCATTCCCAGGCTGGAAATACCGGTAAAGCCCGGGCGGAACATCCCCATCATCATTGAAACCGCCGCAATGAACGAGCGGTTAAAATCCATGGGCTACAACGCCGCGAAAGAATTCAACAAGAACATTCTCAAATGGATAGAAAGCGACAGCGCCCGCTCGGTGTTTTTTGGGCATGATGATATTATTTAAGGAACAGTTATGGCAGAGCAAATTGTAACCATATCGAACCGGGCCGGCATCCACGCCCGGCCTGCGGCCATGGTTGTCCAGACAACCAAGGATTTTAAGTCCAACGTCTATATCGAGAAAGGCCAGGATCGGATAAGCGCAAAATCGATCATTGGCGTTATCACCCTTGGAGCCACGTACGGAACGAAAATAAAGATCATCGCCGAAGGAGAGGACGAGCAGGCCGCGGTAGATGCCCTTGTCCGCCTTTTTGAATCGAAATTCGAAGAAGAATGAAATCGATCAGGACCCGCCCGCAGTATTCCATCCTTAATGTCAGGGCCCTGATCTTTGTCTACGTCCTGCTGTGCGCGCTTACGGTGCTGTTCACCCGCTCCTTTTTTTCGGGAACCCTGTACGAGGGCAAGGTTCCCTCAAGGCTCAGCATGGTGGTGTTCTTTACCATCCCGGCGGTGCTGCTGGTGTTCCTGGGAATCGCCGCAGCCGGCCTGATTGGCGATGTCATTACCCGCCGCCCCGGGGTCAAATTCAAGGTGCGGCTGCTGGGGTACTTTGTCATCATCGTTGTCTTTGCCTCGGCGCCCATGACCATAGTCACCGGCATCTCCGTCAGCGAGATACTCCGCTTCTGGCAAAGCGTTGACGCCGAGGCGGCAAAGGCCGCCAGCCGCAGCTTTGCCGTGGACAATTATTCTTTCCACCTTGAGAGATTTGACGGCATACTCAGGCAGATGGGCCGGGGCGGCGCGGCGGCGCTTCCCGCAGGCATTGCCTCGGTGCAGGACTTTGCGATCGGCGAAGACGGCTGGACAGAGACTGCCTTTGCCGGGAGGGAGAGCGCCAGGCTCGAAGGGCCGCCGTCGCAGGCCGAAGGCTACGTCATGCGGGAGCTGCCCCGCGACCTGGGGCTTATCCGCTACGCCATGCTGCCGGAGAGAAACGTCGTGCGGCTGGTCAGCTACGACCTGGGCGTGGATTTCGACCTTGGGATGGCCGCCATCGAGAACCAGGGCGAGCGTTTCGAGATGCTCGACTCCCTGCGGGAAAACACGCTGGTTTTGGCGCTGTTCTATTACGGGGTGTTTTTTTTCCCCACACTGTTAATGACGATAATAATCGCGATCTCCTTCACCCGGCGCGTTACCAACCCCATAGTGGAACTGACCGAGGCCACCCGCCGCGTCGCCGAGGGCGATTTTTCGATACAGATACTGGCGCGCCGGGGGGACGAGCTGGGGCTGCTGATCCGCTCGTTCAACGCGATGGTGCAGGACCTGGAAAAGTCACGGGCCGCGCTGGTAAAAGCCGAAAAAATCTCGATCTGGCAGACCATGGCGCACCAGCTCGCCCACGAGATCAAAAACCCCCTTACCCCCATCAAGCTCTCGGCGGAGCGCGTGCTGCGGCGCTGGCGCAACGAGCCGGATCAAATCGGCGAGATCATCGAGGATTCCATGATGGCGATCATCCAGGAAACCGAGGGGCTTGCCAGCCTGCTCAACGAATTCAGGACCTTTTCCAAGCCGATGGAACCCTCGTCGTCCTGGTGCAGGATCGGGGAAGCGCTGGAAGAGGTGATAAGCCTCTACCGGGGCTCATACCCGGAGGTCCTGTTCAGCTTGCATATCGCCAGCGACGTTACCGTCAAAATCGACAAAAACCGTTTTTCCCAGGTGCTTTCCAACCTGGTGATCAACGCCATTGCCGCGATGGACTCAAGAGGCTCCATCAAGATACGGGCCGACCTGGTAAAAAAGCGGGATTTGCAGTTTTGCAGGCTGAGTGTCAGGGACACCGGCAAGGGCATTTCCAGGCAGGACAGCGCGCAGGTTTTTGTCCCGTATTTCACGACCAAGGAATCGGGGACCGGCCTCGGGCTTCCCATTGTCGAAAGGATCGTTAACGACCACGGGGGCGTTATCTGGTTCAACTCGGCTGAGGGGGCGGGGACCACGTTTTTTGTTGACCTGCCCGTGAGCTGAGGAAGAAAAGTAATGGCGGCGATTCTTATCATCGACGACGAGCCGGGGATCAGGGGGACGCTTGCCTCCATCCTGAAAGACGAGAAGTACCGGGTGTTCAGCGCGGAGGACGCCGTCGTCGGCATGGAACTTTTGGACCGGGAAAAAATCGATCTGGTTTTCCTTGACGTGCTTTTGCCGAAACTCGGCGGGCTTGACGCGCTTGAACAGATACGCGCCGACTGGCCGGGCATAGAGGTAGTGATGATCTCGGGCCACGGCAGCATCGACATGGCGGTGCGGGCGGTCAAAAGCGGCGCTTTCGATTTTCTCGAAAAGCCCCTCTCGCTGGACAAGGTGCTGACGGTCTGCCGCAACGCCCTGGCCATGCACAAGCTCCGCGAGGAAAACCGCAGCCTGAAAAAAAACGCCGGCCTTCCCCGCCAGGAGATCATCGGAACCAGCGCCGCCATTGAGCGGGTGCGGGAGCTGGTCAGCCAGGCGGCCTCCAGCGACGCGCGAATCCTCATCACCGGGGAAAACGGCACCGGCAAGGAGGTGGTCGCAAACGCCATACACTGGCTGTCTCCCCGCGCCGAGAGGCCCTTTGTCAAGCTCAACTGCGCCGCCATACCGGAGACACTCATCGAGAGCGAGCTGTTCGGGCATGAAAAAGGGGCGTTCACCGACGCGGTTTCCAGCCGCAAGGGGCGTTTCGAGATAGCCAACGGCGGCACGCTCTTCCTCGACGAGATCGGCGACATGTCGCTTTCCGCCCAGGCAAAGGTGCTGCGGATAATCCAGGAGCAGAAAATGGAGCGGCTCGGCGGGGAAAAGACCATAGAAACCGATGTCCGCATCGTCGCGGCGACCAACATGGACCTCGAAAAGGCCTGCGAGCAGGGGCGTTTCCGCCAGGACCTGTTTTTCCGCCTGAACGTGATCCCCATCCACGTCCCCCCGCTGAGGGATCGGCCCGGCGACATCCCCCTGTTGCTCCACCACTTTTTCAGCGAGCAGGGCATGGAGAACCTCAAGCTGGAAAAAGACGCGCTGGAACTGCTGCAATCCCACTCCTGGCCGGGAAATGTCCGCGAACTGTGGAACCTTGCCGAGCGCGTGGCAATCATGCACATTGGCGACAGCGTCAACGCCGAGGCGCTCGCCAGCCTGCTCAACAGGGGGGCCAAAAAAACGGCCAGGACCCTTCCCGGCGACGACCTGCTGGAGCGGAATTTCAACGACGCAAAAGAACAATTCGAAAAACACTATTTGGAGTTCCATCTTTCAAAAAACAATGGTATAATCTCAAGGACTGCTGAGGCTATTGGCATCTATCCAAGTAACCTGCACGCAAAGCTGAGAAAGTTCGGCATTGCGGCGCAAACGATAAAGGAAGAGCTATGAAGGAGCTTACCGAACGCCAGAAGGAAATTTTGTCATTCATCGCTGATTTCATCAACAGTCATTCATACCCTCCAACCATTCGTGACATTGCGGGAAATTTTATGATCTCGGTAAAAGGCGCCCATGATCATGTCATCGCGCTGAGGCGCAAAAACTACCTGAAGCAAAGCGAAAATTGCTCGCGCACCCTGGAACTGACGCACCCCCAGGGGGACGAGTACCTTGGCAGGATGTCGAAGATCCCCATTGTCGGGACCGTTGCCGCGGGCATCCCGATTCTGGCCGAGGAAAACTGGGAAGGCACCCTTCCCGTGCACCAGTCGATGCTGAAAAAAAACAGGGTCTACTTTGCCCTCAAGGTTCGCGGCGATTCCATGTCCGGCGCCGGGATAATGGACGGGGACATGGCAATTATCGAGAAGCTGAACGTTGTCAGGAACGGGGAAATTGCCGTGGCGGTTGTTGACGACGCTGTCACCCTGAAGCGTTTCTACAAGGAAAGCGCCCGGATCAGGCTGCAGGCGGAAAACCCCGCGTACAAGCCCATCTACTGCAAGGACGTGCGGATTCTGGGGCGGCTCTTCCAGGTAATCCGCACGTATTGAAATGCCTTCAGCAAAGCCCTCGATCAAGGCGTACATCTTCCTTGGCCCGGAGATCGGGAAAAAACAGGATGCCATCGACAAGATCAGAAAAAAACTTTCTACTAACGGGCCGCCAGAGGAAACGGTCTTCTACGCCGGGGAGACAGACGCATTAGCCATTGCGGGCGCGGTGCAGAACCACAGCCTCTTTGCCCAGTCGCGCCTGTTCATCGTAAAAAACGCCGAGCTGATAAAAAAGAAAGACGAAACCGCCCTTATCGCGTCCTGCATGAAAGAACTGGAGCCGGACACCGCGATGGTGCTTGTCTCTGACGAGTTCAGGCTTGCCGCCGCCCTTGACGACTGCTGCCCCAAAGAAAACCGCAAGGTTTTCTACGAGATGTTTGAAAGCGAGAAGGGCGAATGGGTCAGGGCTTTTTTCAAACGCGAAGGCCGCAGCATAGAGCCGGGCGGCGTTGACGCGATTCTTGAGCTGGTAGAAAACAACACCGACGCCCTGCGCCGGGAATGCTCGCGGCTCGTGCTTTTTTTGCCCAGGGACCGCCCCGCCGGCGCGGAAGACGTGGAAAAGTGGCTTTCCCACGGCAGGGAAGAATCGACCTTTACCCTGTTTTCCCGCATAGCCGAGGGGGACATTTCCAAGGCCATAGAATGCCTGCACACCCTGCTTGGCGCAAAGGAAAGCCCCCAGGGGATACTTGCCGGCCTTGCCTGGTGCTTCCGCAAGCTCCGCGACTACCTGGCCCTGCTGGAAGGCGGCGAGCCAGGCGGCTTTGAACTGAAAAAAATCGGCCTTTCCTCGCCCAAGGCCAAAAGCGACTACACAGCCGCCGCCCGCCGCTACAGCATGGCCGCCGCCGACTCCTGCCTTGCCCTGACCGCCGAGTACGACATTCTCACCCGCTCGCTGGGAACGGCGTTTGCCCAAACGCTGATGGACGTGTACGTTGCGAAGATATTGGGTGTTCCGATGGCGAACCCCGCAGGGCAATCCGTGTCCTTTAACTGACAACCGCACGGCAAGAGCCCCGCTGAAGGCCGCCGCATACAGCAAAGCAGGCCAGTTTTAGCCAAATCTGCGGGCGATGGGAATTGAAAGCAAAGCCTCACGCAGAGGCATGAGGCTCACAAAGCAAACGCATTTTTTCTCCTGCCAATTCGCCCGCTTGACAAATCTGCCCAAAACTGATAGTATCCCGCATATGCAGTGTACTGAATTGGGCAGAATCCGGGCAACTAGCGTTTGCGTAGCAAACGCCCTGGGCAACAGGCAACAGGCAACAGGCAACAGGCAACAGGCAACAGGCAACAGGCAACAGGCAACAGGCAACAGGCAACAGGCAACAGGCAACAGGCAACAGGCAACAGGCAACAGGCAACA
>JAISSG010000158.1 GCA_031273185.1 Treponema sp.
CCCTCGGCGGCGCGTATTCGCGGAACGCTTACCGTATGCGGCCCGACACCGTGCGCCGCTTCCAGATGCTCGGCGTGCATGAGCAGCGCGATAAATTCGTACAGATACCGTTCCAGCCCAAACAAAACGCCAACGCCGACATCGTCAATGCCGCCCTGCATCGCCCGGTCCATCGCTTCGGTGTGCCAGGCATAGTCGGATTTTGGCCCCGTCGGGTGCAGCTTCTCGTAGCTTTCCTTGTGGTACGTTTCCTGAAACAGGATGTAAGTTCCGATACCGGTATCTTTCAGCATGGCGTACTCGTCTACAGTCGTGGCGGCAATGTTCACGTTCAGCCTGCGTATGCGGTGAAAACGATGGGTATCGGAATTCAAGGGGCACGGAAGGGCCAGTACCTGTTATGGGGTAAAAAAAAGAAACCCAGCACCTAACAGGCACTGGGCTACCTTTCCGAGACATCGTCTGCAATAAGCGTACTTATTGCAGGAGCTGAAGAACCGTTTGTCCTTTCTGGTTCGCCTGCGCCAGCATGGCAGTTCCGGACTGTGCAAGAATCCTGTTCTTGGTGAATTCGACCGTTTCATTAGCCATGTTGACATCCCGGATGCGGGACTCTGCGGCTTGCAGGTTTTCGGCCCCAACGTCGAGGCCGCGGACCGCGTGTTCCAGGCGGTTCTGGTAGGCGCCAAGATCAGCACGTTGCTTGTTGATTCTCTTGAGCGCTACATCGAGGGTTCCAATGGCACGATTGGCGCTGTCCGGCACGGACAGCGAAATAAAGGTATTGTCACCGAAGTTCCGGATCCCAAGACCCTTCGCAGTCATAGTGCCAATATTTACCTGTTCCCGCTGATCCATGTTGGCGCCGATATGGAACCACATGGACGCGGTAATCAGGTTTTCGCCCGAGACTCGGGCAAAGCGTCCGGTTAGCAGATTCATCCCGTTGAACTGGGCGTGCGAGGCAATCCTGTCCACCTCATCGACCAAAGCCGAAACTTCGATCTGGATGTACATACGGTCCTCATCGGAGTAGATACCGTTTGAGGCCTGCACCGCCAATTCGCGGAGACGATGGATAATGTCCTGGGATTCCTGGAGATAGCCCTCCGTGACCTGAATGAATGAAATACCATTCTGGGCGTTGAATGACGCCATGTTCAAACCACGAATTTGAGCGCGCATCTTCTCAGAAACGGCGAGTCCCGAAGCATCATCACCGGCGCGGTTGATGCGCATGCCACTCGACAGCTTTTCCATGTTCTTGTCCAGAGAATTCTGGGTAACTTTGAGGGACCTGTCGGCAAACATCGCACTTAAGTTGTGATTGATTATCATATTCACTCCTTTGGCTTTTTCCGGCATACCGCTGCCATTTGCAGCTTTTGTCGCCGCGGCTTCCATGCCGTATTACAAAGTAATTCGGCATTCACAAAAGTAAATGCCCGTTGTGCCATGGCGTTTTTAACGCCGACCCTCTACCCATCTGTCCCCGGAAGGGTGAGGATACCGGACAGCCGAGGAGGCCCAACGGGCGCACGGTTATTCCGGTTCTATGTTGAATATCGGAATTAGATAAAAAGGCTTTAGGGAAATTTACCGGGCGTGGCGGCTAATTATCAATTCTTCTTAATATAGAAAGAAGCTCGGCGCCCCTTAGGGGCTGCTCGGGGCGGAAATTCCGGCCATCGGGGAGGGAGATAAGCTCTGTCTCCACGCAGCCGAGGATCGAATCGAAGAACCGCGAAAGCGGGGGTATGTCGGCTATGGGGCTGCGGGGGTTGGGGCCTGCCGCGTAACGCGCCGAGTAGCGGGAGAGCATGCCCCGGTCGGCGCGCGCCTCGGCGTGCAGGTGCCAGACGAACCAGGCCGCCCCCGCGCGAGTGACGATGTCATCCGCCCTTGGCGTGGCGGCCCCCGGCCATTCACTCAAGCCGATGTCCTGCGTGCGCGGAATAAAGGCGCGCTCCAGAAGGCGGCTGAACAATTCGGCATTGGGGACGTTCCTGCCCCCGGTTAAAAAGCGCAAAAGCTGCGTCTCGTTTTTCGCAAGGGATATGCAGTCGTTCCAGCTAATGCCGTCCCGCCCGAGCACGTCAAGGGTTCCGGCGGCCACGTCGCCGGTATCCCGCAGCTCCCAGGCGCGGTCCCGATCCGGCTTGTAGCTTTCGAGGTAAACGGCATCCAGGGCCGAGGCAAAGGCCACGTCAAAGGCGCCGGCGGCCTCGGAAAACCGGCTCATCTCGGCGAGCGCCCTGCCCTTTTCAACGTTCAGTTCGCCAACTCCCACGGCCCGCTGGCCGGCGATGGACAGTTCCCTCTCGATCATCTCCAGCCTCCGCGCGGGATCGCCTTCAAGACGGATCCCCAGGATGACCGCGGGGATGTTCCCCGGCGAAACGGCAACGGACTGGCGGTGCAGGCGCTGGGCCTCGCTGTACCTGCCCTCCAGGATAGCGAGCCTGCCCGACCATGCGATAAGCCTGCCCGAATAATCGGCATCGGCGGACGCTTCCCCTTCCAGGCCGGCAACCATCTGGCGCGCCGACCTCATCTCGCCCTGCCGCCTGCGCGCCTCGGCCCCGCCGGCGGCCTCAAGGGGAACGACCAGCGCCTCAAGCTTCGCAAGGCTCGCTTCCATCTGATCCCTGTGGCTGTCCACCAATATGTCACCCTTCATGGAGACGCAGGCTGAAAAAAGCGCCGCCGCGATGCACAGCGCCGGCAGCGCAACAGTGTCCGTCCGTGGCTTTTTCATCATGCCCCTCCCCGTTACCTGAATTGCCAGCGGTACAACTGCCGATCCATTCCCATGCCAAAAACCTCGGCCTTCCTGCCGCCCTGCGCCGGAACAAAAAACGGCCTGCCCCACACCGGCAGGGGGAAGCCTTCCAGGGAACGGAAGTTGCGCGTGTAGGCGTGCAGGGCGTTGCCCTCGCCGGTGATAAACACCTCCGGGGCTTTGTCGCCGTCGCAGTCAAAGGCCGTTATGTACCCCTCTTCCATCACGGAAAAGCCCTGAATGCGCTGATACAGAATTTCGCCGTCAAGGCCGACCCGGAAGAGGGTTCCGTCGGACGAAACGAGCCAGAGGTACTCCCCGTCAAAGACCGGCTGCTGGTAGAAAACCCCGCCGAGCATGAGAGGGAACGGCGGGACGGGAGAGGCGTTCTCGCCATAAACGGAAAATTCCCCGTCCTGGCACACAAAGGCGACATGCACCCGGTTGCCGTGCGAAAACAACAGCGGCGAGCCGAACCCAATGCCCGTGCTCCCGCCGAATTCACCCAGGCCGCTGATCCTTGACGTTGGCACGGGCCAGTTTGGCAGCGCCCTCCCGTCCGTGTCCAGCAGCCAGATCTCGCCAAAAAAGCTCTTGGGGTAGGCAGCCGCATAGCTGTTCGCCCCGCCCCGCGCCGGAACGGCCAGGAAAGAGGGCGGCGAGCGGAGGGCCGCGACGAACGAGGTCTCCCAGGCGTCCTGCCTGCCGCTTTCGTCAACGGCATAGACCCCGCCGTCCTCGTCGCAGAGGTAGAGCCTGCCCCCGTAGGCCCGTGGTGGGGAGGAGAGCCTGAGCCCGGTAAGCGCCGGGAAACCCGGCAAGGGCTCCATGTCCGCGTCCACGAGCGTCACGCGCCCGCGATCGGTGACCACCCAGGCGTTTACCGCGCCCCTTCTCCCGCCTTCGGCGGGAACAACCCAGTGGCTGCCCTGCCCGGAAAGCTCGCGGGTGCTGTTGTCCGCAGGGTTAAGCGAAAAGGAGGAACCGCCCGACGTGAGGAATATCCGGCTGCTTTCCCCGCTGCCCGCCCCATAGACACGGTTCGACGGCCTCCCGCCGATCTTAACCGGGTAACCGCTCGCAAGACTTACGCCGCCTCCTGCGCCGGGAACAAGGGCGAGCGAAATGTCAACCAGGCCCCTGTCAAAACCCATGCGGACAAGCCCCTGGCGGTAAAGGGCCAGAAAGCTGCTCAGGGCGGTATTCTTTCTCAGGAAGAACGGTATTGACAGATCGAGGGAATAGTAAAGGCTGAAACCGCTTGCGGCGTTAACACCGTCCGCCGCCCTTCCCCCGGCAATGTTCCGCCAGTCGGCAGTCCTGGGCAGCACGTCATTCCTCTGCATTGCGCGTAACGCCGAAAGGAGGGCCTCTGCCGATTCGCTTGCAAGAAGAAAGTCCCTGTAGATGGTGTAATACGGGGAAGGCAGGAAAAGGCCCCATCGCCGCAGAAGGCTTTGCAGAAATTCGGGAATCTCAATCCGGGGAATTCGCGTCCCGTCAAGATTCAGCCTGACGCTTTCGCCAAGGGCAATTGATCTGAACGCCCGATCAAAAACCTCCTTCCGTTTGCGCTCGTCGGTAATTTGGATCGCGTAAACCGGATGGGGCCTCCCTTCAATCCCAAAGGCCGCGAATTCATTTCCCGACCATGAGAAGAGAATGTCGCTAAGGGTCAGGCCCAGTATGGCGCGGGAAGATCTGTCCGCCTGCCTGATGGTATCGTCCAGCCCCGGGGAGAACACAAGGGCGGCCCGGTACAGTTCCTCCAGCTTTCCCGCCGAAAGGATCGTCACGTATTGCGCGTTTGCGGGGACGCGCTCCGCCATGCCCGGGGCCTGCGAGCGCCGCTCAAGAAGGCGGCTTAAATTTTCCTGGCGGGAAGACACCGGCGCCGCAAGCCGGAATTCAAATTTCTTGGGGTATATCGAAAGGCCCGCTTCAACCATCGAGCCAAATTCGATGTTGTCCAGGATTGCCGCGATGCTTGGAGCCTGTTCAGATAAAATGCCGCCAATAAATTCATGGGAGATTAGAAGCGCCGCATCATACGATGACGGCTTGATGATGCTAAAGGCCTCGACGGAATCTTCCGCCGTAGACCGGGATTCAAAAACCCTGGAACTGTTGGTTATGAAAAGGAGGTTGCGGCACGGGCCGATAAACAGCGTCATGGCGCCCATGCGGTACTCAAAGCGGGAATTACCCCTCGCCTGCACATAGTACAGGCCGGGAATGGGAACAAAGCGGGAAACGACTGGAAGGATTCGCAGCAGCGGCGAAAGGAGCCTCATGTCCCAGGCCCCCACCAGCGTTTGGCTTGCCCCTTCCCTGGCATCAAGGAGGGCAAACTCAAGGTTTCCGCGCATGAAAAAACGCAGCAGGCGGCTTTTCAGGAAGGGGCTGTCATTCAGCGCATTGAGCAGGGGCTCGGCAAAGGCCAGTCCCGGCAAGGCGGATATTTCATTGAGGGAACCGTGGGACACAATACCGTCAAGCAGGCGCGCCGGGTTGGAAACGCTTACTCGGAAGATCGCCGAATCGGGGACAACCGAAGACGCGCTGACCCGGCCAACCAGGGAGAAGACCGTCCAGGCGATGACGATAACAACGAGGACGCAGACCAGTGTCACTATAAATTTCAAGAACCGTCTGGGCTTTTTTGCTTTGGTTCCGGGTTTATCACCGTTGTTGTTATCCATAAGTATAGACTGTAAACCATCAAGGCAAAAAAATGAAGATACTTTCGGTAACATTTCTATTTGAGGCATCTCGGGGTACACCAGGGATTTTCGGTGGCTGCCATTCGGGCATGACCGGGATTTATACTTTACTTTTCGCATAATATTTATTTAGCTTTTCGCAAAGATTATACTATACTTTTCGCTGAAACTGTATTATACTTAACGCAAGCAGGAGAAAGGTACAATATGAGCGATAAATATCCCCGTTGGCTGGCAAAAAACCTTGAAAATGCGCTGGATAACCGCCGCATAGTAATCGTGTCTGGCGCGAGGCAGACGGGCAAATCTACCTTGACCGAGCAAATCGGGAAGGCTGGGTTTGAGTTCCGCACGCTTGACGACACCGACTTGCTGGATTTGGCATTGTTTGACCCGAAGGGGTTTGTGAGAACAGCCGCGAAAACCCTTGTCATCGACGAAATCCAAAAAGCTCCGAAACTTATACCCGAAATAAAGATGGTTGTGGACAAGAACAACCGCAACGGGCAATTCCTCCTCACCGGCTCGGTCAACCTGCAAACAATGCCGAGCGCGACGGAAAGCCTGGCTGGGCGGGTGAAAAATGTCCGCCTGCGCCCGCTTACGCAGGGAGAGCTTCTGCGCCGCAAGCCGCGCTTTTTGGAACGGGCATTTGCAGGCAACTTCCCGGCCTTTGTCAAAGGATACGACAAGCGGGCGATTTTTGAGATGGCATTCCGCGGCGGATACCCCGAGGCAGTCCGCATAAAGAATTTCGCCCGGCGGCGCGAATGGCACAGGGACTACATAAAAACCATTATCGATTACGATTTGGCGGACATTGCCAATATCCGGCGCAGGGACGCATTGGACGAGCTACTGCCGATCCTGGCCGCCTGGTCTGGAAAATTTATGGATATGAACGCAATCGGGGCAAATTTGACTCTGACAAAGCCGACGCTTGACAGCTATGTGAACTGGCTGTTGGCGCTGTTCGTGTTTGACAAGGTGCCGCCGTTCATCAAAACCGATTACGAGCGGGCCGGGCGCAAGGCAAAACTGTATGCGGCAGATACCGGCCTGATGTGCTCAGTTCTCGGCTGGCAGATAGACGAGGTTATGCTGAATATGGATAAATCGGGCAAGCTGATGGAAACTTTCGTATTCACCGAATTGGCAGCGCAGACGGATTTGGACAGCAAATATTCAATGACGCAGTACCGTGACCGCGTAAAGCATGAAATCGACTTTATCATAGAG
>JAISSG010000027.1 GCA_031273185.1 Treponema sp.
CGACAGCGCGTGGCTTGTCTCGTTCTTTATGCTGAATCTGACGGCGCGGGCTCTTCTGGGCATGCCTCCAGTGCCGAAAACATCGCAACAGTTTAGAAACACTGCGAGGAAAAGGGGCAGGCAAATAAAATATACATTCCTGGAAAACAGCTTTTTCACGGCACAGCCTCCTATGCGCTTATTGCTCGTCGGTATTATTTTGATAGCAACATCGGTACAAGACGTGTATGCGATATCAAGAAATAACTTGCGCACCGCCGTATCCGAAACCGACAATGTTCTTGCCTGATTCTAGCATGCACGTTTTAACAAGTCAAACATAAAAACACCTGTTGCGGCAATTCTCGGTTTGCCCTAGGAATCCCCTAAAAACCCTCAAATCCAAGGATTTTACCAACACCTTTCAAAATATCCCCCTTATAAATAGGGTAATTGCATTGTTTTTCCTAAAACTGGGAATTGCTATGGGAAACGGGTATGGGAACCTCTGTTTTCTCAGCGAATGAGATTGGGCGCACCCGGATTCGAACCAGGGACATCTTGCGTGTAAAGCAAGCACTCTAACCAACTGAGTTATGCGCCCTAAAGGGGTTTTGACAGCATACCGCAAAACAGGGGCTTGATCAACGATGCGCTTTAGCGCCGCGCTTTAGCGCGCAAACCCTCCGCCTACGGTCCTTCGATCGGTTTGAAGCGTCCATCCGTTTTGGTGGAGCCTGAAAACGGCAAGCAGGCTGCCGCCCCGGTTGTCGTGCCAGGCTATGTTGCCGTCCATGTCTACCTTGATGAGGTACTGGCCTCCGTCAATAAGCCTGAGCGGGAGGCCGTTGGTGCGATCGATTTGTTCAATGCCGCCGGTTGAATAGATCGCGGCGCCTTCTCCGCCTATGGTTGCGGCGATGCCCTCCGGGGTTTCGGCAAGCGAGAGTTGGGTGTCTTCTTCATGGAAATCTACCAGCGTGACTGAGCTTGCGGCGTTTTCGAGGCTGAGCTGCAGGATCGAGGTGATGGAGCCGTCAGCCTCGCCGTCGGGTGCCTGGGAGGAAATTGCCGCAGCGTAAATACTGCCCGACGATCCCCGGTATACCGTTATTCCCGCCTGGGAGGGGTAGGGCAGGGGAACTGTCTCCCCCGTGTTGACGTTTATCACCATAAACGGCGTGTTGCCCGACAACGCGCTGCGCCCTATGATAAGCCGGTCGCGGTCAACCAGGGCGGCGTCCATCAGGCCCATCGAGAAAAAGGTGAAGGGGCGGCTTTCGCCGTCAAAGGGGGAAATGACCGAGATATTCCCGGTGGAATCCAGCAACAGTATCTTTCCCCCAAAGGATGCCGCCGAGCGGATAGGGGATTTCAGCGAAATGTCGACTAACTCATAAGCTTCAGCGCCGGGCCTGGATGAGCGAAGCGCGGGACGGCCCTGCGTGTTTCGGTCCTGCCAGAAAATAAACTGATCGCCGCCGCCGTTTTCCCTGGCGTAGGCCGTGACGCGGTTGTGTCCGGCGGCGTTTTTTTCCACCTGGATCGTTCTTCTGGCGGTAAGCTGCCGGTAGTCAAGGGGAATGAAACCCATCGTCCCGCCCTCGGCGGCAAAGGCAATGGTCGAGCCTGCAACTGCCGCGTCGGTGATTTGCGTGCGGTCAGCGGCGCCCAAAAGCTGGGCCCTGCCGTTTGTGCCGACCGTGACCAGCGAGCCGCTGGCGGTTCCCAGCGCAACGGCGCTGTTGGCGGCGCTGGAGGCAGCCATCGCGGTGAAATGGTCGTCGGCGCCGAGGCCCGAAACGGAAAAGCTTACCTGCCCGGTCGTTACCAGGTGGCCGCTGAGGTCAACGGTGTAACGGTGCAGTTCCGCCGCCGATTCTGTTCTTTGGACCAGGCAGATCAGCGCATTGTCCGAGGCGCAGAGCAGCGAGCCGTCGGGGATGGCGGCGTCCCTTCCCAACAGCTCGCCGGAAGCCGCGTGAACCAGTGCCAGCCCTTCGGTGTTTACCCCCGCGAGAAAGCGGCTGTTGCTGAACAGGACCGGGGAAAAAAGGTTTGGAGGCGCTTCAAAATGGTTGGTCTCGTTTCCTGTTTCGAGGTCCCAGTAAGAAAGGGCCCCCGTTGAAAGGTAGACCACCATGTTCCGCTCCGACCTGCCGGTGGCGGCCAGGGTGATGTTTCCGGCAAGCGAGGGGGGGGATTGCAGAAGCTCGCCTGTGGCAGCGTCAATGAACGCCAGCCTGCTTCTGCCGTTCCTCGCGGCGATGATAAAATTTCCTCCCATTGAGTAGGCAACGTAGCTTACGGGATCCGTAAACCGCAGGGTGAAGATGTTCCGGTGCTGCCGGTAGTTCCATGCCGAGACACGGTACAGGCCAAACCCGTCGGTTTCCACGACGCAGACCTCGTCGCTGCCCGGCCTTCCCGCCATTGCTATGATGCTGTGCGGGCTAAGCTGGAACCGTTCCTCGGCGGCGCGGCTGCGGGTGTTCCATATCTCCAGAAAACCGTCTTCCCCGGCGCTCAGCACGATGTCGCCCCGGTGGATTATGGCGTTGACTTCGCCCCGGTGCCTGCCCGGCACGTACCCGGTAAACGCCCAGTCGCTGCCGTGCAGCGGGGCAGTTCCCGCCAGGACAAGGGCGACAATGCAGCAGGCCGTTACAGCTTTCATTCTTGCGCTCCGTCTTGGCGTTGGTTCCTCATGCCGTCTCCTTTCGCTTTACCTGCGCGCCAGGTACAGTATATCCCCAAAAAGGGCAAAAAGCATAAGCCCGCCGATAAGCACCACTCCGACCGTCTGGAATATCCCGATTGCCCTGGGGTGGAGCGGCTTGCGCCGTATTATTTCTACAATAAACAGGATGATCTGTCCCCCGTCCAGCACGGGCAGGGGCAGCAGGTTCATCACGCAGAGGGCGACGGAGATCAGGGCGAGGAAGTCCGCCATGGATCGCAGGCCGGCGCCAAAGCTCTGCTCAAAGCCCTCGGCGGCAACGTCGCCCACCATGTAGGTTATCCGCACCGGGCCGGAAACCGCCTCGGTCAGATCAATGCCCTTAAACAGCAGGGAGAGGCTTTTCAGCGAGACAAGCAGCGTCTTCCAGCCTTCCGAGATTCCCTTTGACAGTGCGCCGGGGGGCGAAAGCACGGGGGTTCGGTACTGCACCCTCGGCCAGACTATGCCGAGCGCCGGCCCGCCCGACTGCGAGTAAACAAGCTCCACCGTGTTTTCGACGCCGTCCCTGATATAGCCGATTTCCGCAATCGAAGGACTTGTTTCCAGTGCCTTCATGATATTGATGGTATGGGTTACCGGCTGGCCGTTTATGCGGGTTATGCGATCCCCCGGCAAGAGCCCCGCAATGGCCGCGTCGCTGTCGGGGATAATGTCGGCTATCAGCGGATCGGACCAGAAGTACACGCCGATCCTTCCCGCGCCGGAGCTTTTGTCAAGTTCGGGCCTGACCGTGAGGTTGATGGTTTCGCCCTCCCGTTCCACGGTTACGGGCAGGAATTTGTCAGGATTGATAGCTATGTTTTCCTGGACTTCGTGGTAATAGTCTGTTTTCTTGCCGTTTATCTCGATTATCCTGTCGCCTGTCTTGAGGCCGGCTTTGTCGGCGGGGTAGGTGCTGTCGGCGTTGACCTCCGAGGCAAGCACGATCCGGCTTTCGAGGGTCTGCACCTCGAAGCCTATGCCCCAGATCAGCGAAAGCACCAGCACGGCGAACAGCAGGTTGAACAGCGGCCCGGCGAGGCAGACGACGATCCTCCGCAGGGGGCTTGTGCCGAAGTACGTCCCCTTTACCGGCTCCACGCCGCTTGCCCGGCTTTCCCACGCCTCCTTGAATTCATTTTCGCCCCGCATCTTGCAGTAGCCGCCCATGGGAAACATCCCCAGCCGGTACTCGACGCTGCCGATCTTCTTTTTGAGGATGGGGTTGCCCCAGCCGATGGAAAACGCCTCCACGTCGATGCCGACCAGCCGGGCGGCGAGAAAATGCCCCAGCTCGTGCACAAAAACGACAATGCCCAGGCCAACAAGCCCAAGCGCAATCTTTGCTATTAACATTTTACGTCCTTAACCGCTCTTTTTTCCGCAATCTCCCGTGCCTGCCTGTCCGCCTCCATAACCGATGCGATGTCCGGCGGCTGGGCATTCCAGTCCCTCTCTAAAACATACCGTGTTATACGGGCAATATCAAGAAAGCCGATGCGCCCCGCAAGGAAAGCGGCAACCGCCGCCTCGTTCGCCCCGTTGTAGGCGCAGGGGTACAGCCCGCCTCTTTTCACCGCATCGTAGGCAAGCGCCAGCAGGGGGAACTTTTCCGTGTCCGGCGGGAAAAATTCCAGCGCAAGGCAATCGAAGTCAAGCCGCCCGAAATCTGTTGGCGCAGTATGAGGCCAGTACAACGCCTCGTGAATGGGAAGGCGCATATCGGGGCGGGAAAGCTGGGCGTACACCGCGCCGTCCCGCATCCGTATCATCGAGTGCACGACGCTCTGGGGATGGACAACCACCTTTATCTTTTCCGGGGGAAGGTTGAACAGCCGCGCCGCCTCGATCACCTCAAGCCCCTTGTTTGCCATCGAAGCCGAATCGATGGTGATCTTCGCTCCCATGTTCCACGTTGGGTGGGCAAGCGCATCCTGCGGGCTGACGCTTTTCATTTCCTCGACGGTGTAATTTCTGAACGGCCCCCCCGACGCGGTGAGTATGATCTCGTCCAGCGCGTCGCAGCCGTGCGCCGCTATCAGGCGAAACACGGCGGAATGCTCGGAATCGACGGGAATGATGTTGACGTTTTTTTCATTCGCCCGCCCAAGCACCAGCGGCCCCGCCATTACCAGGGTCTCCTTGTTCGCCAGGGCAAGATCGCAACCGGCATCAATCGCCGCCATCGAAGGCTCAAGCCCCGCCGCGCCGCTTATGCCGTTAAGGACAATGTCCGCGCCGCAGTTGGCTATTGCGGCAAGCAGCCGCTCCCTGCCGCCAGCTTCCCCGCTGAGCACGCATTCGGCGGCGGGCCACGGGCGGGCAGCCTCGGCAAGTCCTGCGCGGCTGGTGTGGGCGCTGAGCAGCACCACTTCAAAGTGATCGTTTCCCCTGGCAATAACGTCAAGGGCGCTTGTGCCGATTGAACCGGTAGCGCCCAGAACGGCAATTCTTTTTTTCATGGCGGCGGTTAGGGCTGGGCAAACAGCAGGCGGAAGGCGAGGTAGAACACCGGCGCGGCAAGGACGATGGAATCGATGGAATCAAGCACGCCGCCCCTGCCGGGGATGATGTTGCCCGAGTCCTTTATGCCGGAACTGCGCTTGATTGCCGATTCCGCCAGATCGCCCAGGGTGGCGGCAATGCCGGTCAGCAGGCCCAGTATGGCCCCGGCGACGGGGGCGTTCCCTTCAAGAAGTCCGAGGTCGGGGACAAAGACCTCCGGGTAGAGCATGGCGGCGCCCATGCCGACAAGGGTTGGGGCGATGATCCCGCCGATAAAACCGGCGACGCTTTTGTTCGGGCTTGCCGGGACGATCCCCTGGTTCCCCTTGCCGAACAGCATGCCCACCGCCCAGGCCGCGGAGTCGCTGCCAAAAACCGAGCAGAGAAACGCCAAAATGATAACGTGGGCGCTGGTTTCCCACTGGCTCATCCTCACGAGCCAGACCATCATCATGCCGGGGTACATCAGCACCGCAATACCGGCGACGAGGCGGTTGAGGGAAGCCTCCAGCTTGTCGCCTTTGGAAAAAACCCTTGACACCAGAAGCCAGGAAACCGCCGCGGCGACAACGGCTGAAACCGTCAGCCCGTGAAAGCCAAAGCAAACGATGAGGAGCATTGCCGCCGGGGGCAGCGCTCCCAATAGTGCCGCCTCGGTTTTGGAAATGTGTAATTTTTTTTGCGATAATAAAACTGAGAATTCCGCAGCGCCCAGCGCGCTGAAGATGACCGTCAGCAGATTGAACACAAGATGGCGATAGTGGGGAAGCAAGAGCACTATCGCTACAATAGCTGGAAGACCGAGAAAGAAAATAAGAAAACGCTGCGCCATTTTATTCACAATGTTTTTCTCCGTTGGCTTTAACGCCGCCAAAGCGCCGGTCCCGGTTTTGGTATTCGTCGATGGCCTGCGACAGATCGGCTTCCGCCCAGTCCGGCCACAGTTTTGACGAGATGTACAGTTCCGCATACGCCCCCTGCCACAGCAGGAAGTTGCTCGTCCGGTACTCGCCCGCGCTGCGGATGATCAGGTCGGGGTCGGGCGGGTCGGGGTTGTCGAGGCTGGCGGCGATGTCGCTTTCGCCGATGCCCGCCATGTCCGTGCCGCTGGCGGCAAGCCGCCGCAGTGCCCGCACAATCTCGTCCCTGCCGCCGTAGTTCAGGGCGAGGATCACCTGCATTCCGCTGGAGTCCCTCGTGTTCGCCACGATGCTGGCGATCTCCGCCGCAACGTCCGTCGGCAGTCCCGCCGGATCGCCCGCATGACGCACGCGGATGTTGTTCTCGCGGCAAAAATCCATCTCGCTGCGGAGGTACTGTATCACCAGCCCCATGATAAAACCAACCTCGTGGGCGGTACGTTTCCAGTTCTCCGTCGAAAAAACGTACAGCGTCAAAAACCGCACCCCCGCATCGCTGGCGGCCTTGACGATGCGCTTTGCGGTTTTCAGGCCCTCAAGATGCCCCTGAGTCCGGGGCATCCCCCGCTGCCGCGCCCAGCGACCGTTGCCGTCCATGATAATGCCAACGTGCTGCGGGATACCGCGCCTGCTGAAGTCAGCGCCCATTACACTTCCATTATCTCTTTTTCTTTTTCGTCGAGAATCTGGTTTACCTTGTTGATGTAGCTGTCGGTGAGTTTTTGCAGATCGGATGATCCCCGGCTCTCGTCGTCCTCGGTAATCGTGGAGTCTTTCAGCAGCTTTTTCAGTTCGTCGTTGCCGTCGCGCCGTATGTTGCGAATCGACACGCGGGACTGCTCCGCCTGATTCTTTGCCACCTTCACCAGTTCCTTGCGCCGCTCCGCGGTAAGCGGGGGGACGGCAATGCGGATAACCTTCCCGTCGTTGGACGGGTTCAGGGACAGTTCCGCGCTGCGTATCGACTTTTCGATCTCGCCGATGAGGTTTTTGTCCCAAGGCTGGATGACGATGAGCCGTGCTTCGGGAATCGAGATGTTCGCCACCTGATTCAGCGGCGACTTTTCGCCGTAGTAGTCAACCCGAATCTTGTCGAACAGTGCCGCCGAAGCCCGCCCCGTCCGCAGCGTGGCAAAGCCGTCTTTCAGGCTTGCCACGGTCTTTTTCATTTTTTCCTCGGTTGAATCAATGACTTCCTGCATCGGTTAGTTTACTCCCACTTTGAAATAGGCATACTCGGCGATTTCCAGCTTTGCCCCGACTTTTTTTCCGGTCTCGGCAAGCGCCTGCGCGACGGTGAGTTTTTCGTCTTTCACATAACCCTGCTCAAGCAGGCAGATTTCCGAAAGGTGCTTGCTTATCTTGCCCTTGAGTATGCCCTCAAGCACGTTGGCGGGTTTGCTGGCAAGTTTCTCGTCCTTTTCCATCAGCTTGCGGAAAATTTCCTCCTGCTCGCTGATGTATGCCGGATCGATTTTGCTTTTGTCCAGCGCGTAGGGGTTGAACGCCGCAATGTGCAGCGCCAGCGAAAAGACAAAGGACTTAATCTCCTCGTCTTTGAAAATATCGCCCTTGTCGGACTTGCACTTCACCACCACGCCGATGTTGCCGTCGCCGTGGATGTACTGGCTAAGGTATTCGCCGCCACCCGCCTTGAGCACCTTTATCCGTTTCAGGCTCATGTTCTCGCGGATTTTGGTGGCAAGTTCCGTTACCATGCCGGACAGATCGTCGTTGAGGGCATCGTAGCCCTTGTCCAGCGCTGCGGCGGCGATTGCGTCGCCCAGTGCGATAAAGTCCGGGTTACGCGCAACAAAGTCCGTTTCGCTGGCAAGCTCCACGAGGATTGCCGCAGAACCGTCGCCCTTGGTTATTACAAAAATCTTGCCCTCGTTGGTCGCCCGGTCGGAGCGTTTCTCCAGCGCGGCAAGCCCCTTCTCCTTGAGCATCTTTTCGGCTTTTGCAAAATCGCCCTCAGCGGAAACCAGTGCGTTTTTGCATTCCATCATTCCCGCCCCGGTCATTTCCCGGAGCCGTTTAACATCAGCAGCGCTAATATCAGCCATATATCACTCCTATGCGTCCTCGTCAAAAAATTTGTCCACGTCCACCTGAATCTGGTTTTCCTTTTCGGGTTCGTCAGCCGGGGTTTCCTCCCGTGCGGAGTCCGCCGGAGCCTCGGTGGAGTATTTTTCTATTGCCGCGGCAATGTCCACTTCCTGATCGTCTTCCTTGCTGGACATATCGGACATCAGGCTTTCCTGATCCTCGTCCTCGTCGCCCAGCGTCTCGATGATCTTCAGCCCCACCTCGTTGTCCGCCTCTATCACCGCGTTGGCGATGATCTGGGTAAAGAGGGTGATGGCGCGTATCGCGTCGTCGTTGCCGGGGATGGGGTAGTCGATGCCCTCAGGGTTGCAGTTCGTGTCAACGACGGCGACAATGGGAATCCCCTGGCGCTGCGCCTCGGCAACGGCAATGCCCTCCATGCGGGTGTCGATGATGAACAGGATGCCCGGCAGGTCCTTCATCTCCTTGATACCGCCAAGGTTTTTCTGGAGCTTGGTTCGCTCTTTGCCCAGAGCGGCGATCTCTTTTTTCGTGAGATTTTCAAACGTCCCGTCAACTTCCATTTTTTCCAGCTTCTTCAGCCGGAGCAGCGATTTTTTGATGGTGACAAAGTTGGTGAGCATGCCGCCAAGCCAGCGGTTGTTCACATAGAACATCCCGCACCGTTCAGCCTCTTTCTGGATGGCCTGCTGTGCCTGCTTTTTGGTGCCGACAAACAGCACCGTTTTGCCGGACGCCACGGTTTTACGAACCGCCTCGTAAGCGTCCTTGATCGCCTGGATGGTTTTCTGCAGATCGAT
>JAISSG010000164.1 GCA_031273185.1 Treponema sp.
CGGTACAACCCCCTGAGCAACCCCGATGTCGCCATGAACCGCCAGCGCTTTGTGCTTAACCGGATGATCGAATTCGGCTATACCACCAGGGAAGAGGCGGACGCTTCCTATGACGAGTATTGGGCCAACTACGACTACACCCGGGCCTCCACAGCGGCGTACTTCAACCGCGAGGACAAGGCCCCCTGGTTCAGCGAGTACGTCCGCCGCGATCTGGAAAACATGATGTACGGCTCGATGGACTATTACCGCGACGGTTACACGGTTCACACGACGCTGAATTTGCAGCACCAGGAGGCGGCGGAAAAATTTATGGCGGAGGGGCTTGCAAAAGCCAACCGGGAATTCTCAAGGTCAAGAGGGAGAAGCAACCTCCAGGCAGAGCGGACCTATATCCCCGTAGTTGACCTGTTAACCCTGGCCTTCAACCTCAATGACATCCATTCGACATCGGCGGCGCAGAACGAGCAGAAGTCCCTGTCCCGTTACACGAAAACCATAAACCCCATTGTTGACCTGGCTGCCCTTGCCTTTAGCATCCAGGACATCAAGCCCGCCACCAATGAGGGCTTCGCCAGCCTGAGGCTAAGCACCCAGCAAAACATGGTTGAGGGGGCGCTGATCTCGATTGAAAACCAGACCGGCTACGTCACAGCCATTGTCGGCGGCTCCAGGTACGACGAGTCAAACCAGCTTATCCGCGCAACCCAGGCAGACGTGCAGCCGGGTTCCTCGTTCAAGCCCCTGTACTATTCGGCGGCAATCGACAGCAAAAAATATACCGCGGCAACGCTCATATACGACGTGCCAATAGTGTTCCACAACGAGGACGGCACTCCCCACATCCCGCAGAATTTCGGGGGAGTGTGGAAAGGCTCGGTGCTGCTGTACGACGCGCTTTCGCATTCGATGAACATCCCCTCCCTCAAAATCCTCGACGGCATTGGCTTTGACGCGGCGATCGAACGCGCCTCGCTCTTGATGGGAATAAGCGAGCCAAATCAAATTCGCAGGGTATTTCCCCGGGTATACTCTCTGGGCCTGGGGATCAGCTCGACCTCGCCTATACGCATGGCACGGGCCTTTGCCATATTTGGCAACCAGGGCCGGGAGGTTACGCCCATCGCCATCCGCTCGGTGGAGGACCGCAACGGGCGGATACTGCTGGACCCGGAGCGCGAGCTTCGCCTCCAGCAGCGCCGCGCCGGAAACGCCCAGGTTATCAGCCCGCAGAATGCCTACATAATGTCGAGAATACTTGAAAAAACCGTCGAGGAGGGAAGCCTTGCCGCCGGTGCCGGCTGGGGGGCCAAATTTGCCTTCAGGGACGAGAACGGCAGGACGTTCAGGATGCCGGTGGCGGGCAAGACCGGCACCACCCAGAACTGGTCGGACGCATGGGCCGTAGGGTACAGCCCCTACTATACCACGGCGATCTGGTTCGGCTTTGACAGGCCGGGGAACTCTCTGGGCGTGGAGCTTACCGGCTCCACCCTTAACGGCCATGTTTTCGGCGACTTCATGCGGGAGATACACCAGGGGCTCCCCTACCGTGACTTTGCCCGGCCTGCCTCCGGGATAATTGACGTTACGGTATGCGCGAAATCGGGGCTGTTAAGAAACCCGGCGTGCAACGAAGGCGACGTTACCCTCCCGTTCCTCGCGGGAACCCAGCCCACCCAGGCCTGCGACCTGCATGGCAGCGGATCATGGACTTCCACCGTCGCGTATGAAACTATGCGCGGCAGCACGATGGGAGTGGATGACTCAGCGTTGCTCAGTTCCCTCGTTATGCCCACCCTGCCGCCTGACATTTTTTCCGAACCTGCGGCTGCCCAAAGCACGCAAAACCGAAACAGGAATATAAGGAATACCACAAACAGGAGCGCCGGCCAGCCAGGGCGAAACACCCCGACCGCCCCTCCCTCCCCCAATCCTCTGTTGTGGCCGCCCAACAATCCCCTGCTGGACGGGGACAGCGAACCGGCAGCCGCGCCGGGAACCGAAAACCAGGATACCCCTGCCGAGATTTTCCACGGGGAACCGGGCGCCGATTCGAGCTTTGGCCTTGAGATGCCGTTATACAATCCCCTGCTGGACTGAAGAGAGCGTAATGCAAGTACCCATTAAGGACATTATTGTAAAAAAAAGAATTCGCAAGGACATGGGGGACATTGAGGGCCTTGCGGAGAGCTTCAAGCGTTTCGGCCAGATCACCCCCATCATGATAAGCAAAAAAAACGTGCTTATCGCGGGAGGCCGGCGGCTTGAAGCGGCAAAACAGCTTGGCTGGCGCACCATAAACGCCATAATTTCCGAAACCTCTGACGAACTGGCGCGGCTGGAACTGGAGGTTGAGGAAAACGTCCAGCGGCGCGATTTTTCCATGGAAGAAGTCGCCGAGGCGACAAAGAAGATATACCGTTTGCAGAATCCCGGATTTTTCCGGCGCATCATGGATGCCATTGCGCGTTTTTTCAGGTGGCTGTTCAAGATCGGCGACGCATGAAAATTCTCCTATAGCTTGCCAGATTTAACCTTCAGATCAAGATCGATTTTCCAGTCGAAAATGCCGCGAAGCTCTTTCAGGGAGGCAAGGCGAATCGCCTTGATCATCGCGCCGCCCTTGCCCACCACAATGCCTTTCTGCGATTCCCGCTCGACGACGATAAAGGCCCGCACCCAGAGCCTGCCGCCGCCAGACGAGTCCGGCGCGTCCGGCGAGCCGGCCCCGGCGAGCTGGGCATCGGCAATCTCAACGCGCAGGGAGTGGGGCAATTCCTGGCGCAGGCGGACAATCGCCTGCTCGCGGATGATCTCGGCAATGCGGAAGCCCACCTCCTGATCGGTGTAGTATTCCTCGCCGTAGAACGGCTCGCCTTCAGGAGCCATGTCATATAACGCACGGAGCATCGCCTCAACGCCCTCGCCGCTGTTGCCGGAAACCAGAAAGCGGCGATCCTCCGGCAGCGCGGGGAAATTGCGCGAAAGAAATTCGCAAATCTGGCGGCTGTCATTGCCAGGCGTGTCAATTTTGTTGATGGCGGCAACGATCCTCCCCGCGTGGGGGGCAAGCAGCGCGGCGATTTCCTCGTCTTCTGCGCCCGGCATCCGCGTACTGTCCAGCCCGTCAAGCACCATGTCGGACTCTTCGCCCGCCCTGCCGGATACCCCCAGCAGTTTTTTGTTAATTTTTTTTTCGGACTGGTAGCGGCCCGGCGTGTCGATAAACACAAGCTGCCCCTGCTCCCTGTTCACGATGCCCCGGATCGCGTCGCGGGTGGTCTGGGGGACGGCGCTGACGATGGCTACCTTCTCGCCGCAGACACGGTTTACCAGCGTCGATTTCCCCACCGAGGGCCGGCCCACCACCGCGACAAACGCCGCTTTTTTCATTTGTCGGATCGCTGGCGCACCACCTGCTGCCCCGTGCTGTTGTAAACGGTGGTATTCGGCGGCACGGATTCGACTATCCACACGTTGCCGCCGATAATGCTGCCCCGCCCGATAACCGTCTCGCCGCCCAGGATGGTGGCGTGGGAATAAATCGTCACGTCGTCCTCGATGGTAGGATGCCGCTTGCGGTCGCCCTCTTCTTTTTTAACCGAAAGCGCCCCAAGGGTAACTCCCTGGTAGAGCTTGACGTTTTTGCCGATAACCGTCGTCTCGCCGATAACCACGCCCGTCCCGTGATCGATGAAAAACGAGTCCCCGATCTCCGCGCCGGGGTGGATGTCGATGCCGGTCGTGGCGTGAACCAGCTCGCTCATCATGCGAGGGATCAGCGGAACCTGCGCCTTCCAGAAATAATGCGCCAGCCGGTGGACGGTGATCGCCCGAAAACCGGGGTAAGAAAGGATCACCTCGTCAACGCTTTTTGCCGCCGGGTCGCCGCGAAAATTCGCCTGCATGTCGAGCGACAGGGCGCGGCGGATCGAGGGAAGCTCCTCGAAAAAACTCCCCACGATAAGTTCCGCCGCGGCGTAGCAGCCGCCGTGGCCGCAGCTCAGGGTGCCGGTACGGACGGAAAACGCGAGGCTTTTTTCCACCTCGCGGATCAGCTCCCGCGCAAGCTGGTTCACCTTTTCCGCGGTAATGAGCCTGAGGTTGCTGTGATCAAGGCCAGAATTCTCCCGAAAGCCGGGGAAGATAAGCTCGTCCAGGCCCCGCACGATACGGGCAATGTTTTCCCTGCCGGGGAGGTTCGCCCCCCCGGAGTGGTTCACCATGCCGAAGCTGCCATAGGCATCCATGAGGGAGTCGATGCTTTTGCTGATTCTGTCCATAGGGAACAGCGTACCAGATGATTGGGATTGCCTCAAGCAGATTGCCGACAAGAAGGCGGCAATAACCTAACTGGAATTGAGTTTGCGCACCATTGCGGCTGTTCCGTTGAATCGCTAGTCCTTTACCAGCATTTCTTTCAGAGCAACCATGCCTAAAACATTTTTGACAACCCTGGACGGGCGATCGATATTGAACGTACAGCCCTTTTCCTTGGCTTGCTTATAAATTTTTAGAATCACCCGTATTCCAATAGAGCTTAGATACTCAACCTGAAGCATATTCAGGATTACCGTTGTTTGTCCTTCATTAAGGGCATTTTCCAGTTTATACAGAAGCGCGTCCGCAGTTTCGGCATCGACCCGGCCTTTTGCGGTAAATATGCTTGTTTTTTCGCTTCTGTCTTCCGCAATCTCAAGAGTTTCATTGTTCATCAGTTTACCCCCAGATTTGAATTATATTAGCAGTACCCGCATAAATCAAGGTTCCCAGAGACAGCGCAGATGATTTATTATACCATACCGCAATATTTATTGCAATATAACTTTTATAAAATATTAATTCCTGGTGTATTGCGCTTAACCTACAAACAACGCCCAGCCCCACCCTCTCCCTCCCTCCGCGCCTTTGCGCCTCTGCGCCTCTGCGTGAGACTCTTCTCTTTTCTCTTTATCTCTCTACACCACCGGCAGGCGTTTGTTGATTATGGCGATAATGGCATCATAAACGGGGGAAGCCGTCAACTTGTCAGAGTTGAGCCGATCACGCAGGGCTTTGGCACATTCAGCAATACCCGCAAAACGCTGCGATACATTTTTCATGGCTTGCGACGGGTTTAGCCCAAGCTGCCTGAAAACCGCAAAAAAATCCTTGCGCCTTATTTTCTCGTAATTGTCTTTCCCGTTAATAAGCATGGCGATTTTCCGGGACGTGATCTTTTCGGGGTAAATTTCCGTGGAGAGAATATCGTAGAATGGGGCCAGCGTTACGCCGCCGTTACTGTGCAAAAACGACAGGTTCTTTGCGTGGGCATCGGCGTTTCCAATCAGGTAGTTGAAAGCCGCCCATTGCAAAAGGGATAAAACATCCGCAACCTTGTTCCGGCTATATTCGGTTATCGCCTGATAACAATCTCGCAAGCCAGGCCCCCCGTCGGCCTGGTACTTTTTACTGGATGGGTAACCCAACGCCTGGCAAAAATCTTCCTGGTGTATGCGCTCTACCTTAAATACCCCGCCCTGCTGTGAGACAATACGACGGTCGTACCTGGAAATGTCCAAATACAACCTGCCTTTTACCTTGCGCAAACAAATTGATTGCGGGATGCTTAATCCCAAATTGCGTCCCAGCGTCATGCAAAACAGCTCGTTCTGCATTATGCCGGTATATTTGCTGTTACCGATTTTTATTATTTGGGTCGAAGGGTAGCTATCATTGGGGCAATACAGCCCAGTTCCCCCGCATATGGCAAATTTTGACTGCGCGCCCGCCAGCGACAAGCGGGGCGGATTTTCTATGCCCGTAAGGAGCGGATTATCAGGCAGTTCATCTATCAGCCGGGCCATATCTTTTTCGCTAATTTCCTTTAACGGTTTTCTTGAACCAGCGGGCTTTTCACCTTCGTACAACGCAACCGCACCGGCGCAATCCCCGCCAATTTTTTCCAGAATTGAAAGCGGATTATTTTCGGATACCCGCAGCTTGTCCGCTATGATCTCCAGCGGCCTGCCCTCCGGGGTCAGGTTTTCAAAATATGGATACGCATAGGCGTGGGGGTATTCTTCGTCCCGCAGCGGCATCCGAACCGACAAGGAATGCCTGGCATCGCTTTCGTACCGAAACGAAAGCCCGGCCTGTTCATCCCCGGCAAGCACGCCGGCTTTCTCGCCATGCAGGTACACATTGAGCTTACGGATCATTGCTACTCTCCGCCAGCGTCTGGGACTTCGAGGGAAATTCCAAGCATGTAGGCGGCTTTCAAAGCCTTGCCAAGCTGAACCGTCGGCTTGCCATTTTCAAGATCGCTTATAAAGCGCAGTCCCGTATTCGCCACAGCCGCCAGTTGCGACTGCGTTATTTTTTGCCGCTTTCGGTATTCCCTTACGACCCTGCCAAAGGCTTCCGCATTGTCAATTTTCATGCAATATTCCCTATCGGGAATTTTATCATGGTTTTTGTGGAAGATCAAGCAAAAAATTCCCTATCGGGAATTTTATTGAAATTTTATCGAGAAACAGGCAAAATATTACCGTTCGGGAAAAAACGCTGTTATGCCGTATCCGGCAACCCTCTCCTTCCTCTTCCCTCCGTGCCCTTCGCGCCTCTGCGTGAGCCTCTTCTTTTCTCTTTGCTCTTTGCTCTTTGCTCTTTGCTCTCTGCTCTTTCATTGTGCCGCATCTGATGAATTGGGCGCGTCCACCAGCGAGGACAGGTCGCCGCCGCCCTTGAAGCGCAGCACGTTCACCATAAAGATGTTAAGTTTGTTAACAATATTCGGCGGCAGTAGGTTGCCATCCACCTCCACCGAAAGGATCGGGTAGTTGCGTTCCCGCGCCCAGGGGGTAAACAGGCCCTCGATGACCCGCCCGATGAGACAGGCAAACGGGCTGATGTTCACCACGCCGGAAAAGCCCGCCTCCATCGCCGCCGCCGCCGAGCCGGACGACACGGCAATTTCCGAGTTAAGCTCCAGGTTGACAAAATGCTCCTGCGTGTACTTCATTATCTCGCGCATGTCGTGGGGCGTGTCGGGGATAAGGCCGGTCGGCCCAAGGATGCCCAGCACTTTTTTCTCCACTGAGTGCTTCCACCACTCTTCGATTTCCAGTTTTTTAAGGTCCTTCCAGGGTTTGGAAAACAGCCGCTTGCCACGCGGAAGGAGGTTAAGCAGCTTGGTAAGGGCGTATTCCCGCACAAAGTCAAGGTAATGAATCCACTCGCTGATGCCCGCCACTTTTACCACAATGCCCCGCTCGCTCATCAGGTCGGTTAGCTCGCCGACGGCAAAATCGTCACGGCGCACATAAATTTCCCCGACGATAAGCACACGGGGACAGTCAACAAGTTTCCGTTTGAGGGGAATCTTCTTAACATCATTGGCAACGTGCTGGAGTTCCTTCCACATACCCTTGGGGTTATGTTCCACGGCATGCATGACCCTGCGCCACGAATGCTCAAAATCGGCCTGGGCCTGTTTCGGATCGACGGCGCAGGCTTTGAGCGAGCACTGTATGTCCTTGAGGTAGTCGGACAGCACCAGCCCCTTCCACATCTCCCTGGCAAAACCAGGCCCAAGCTCGTTGTAGGAATTGTCCGCCGAAAGGATAAAAACGACGACGTTTTCAAGCCGCAGGTCGCGGAACAGGTTTTCGTAAAACACATAGTACTGGCCAGTACGGCAGGGGCCGGTGGTGATCGGCACAAAGAGCAAATACAATTCGTCCTTGCGGTACTTTTCGCCAAAGAAAAATTCCAAAGCACTGCCTAAAACCAGATGGCTGGGGACGCATTCCTTCCCCGAAGCGTGGGCGCGGGCAATCTGAATCGTTTTGGCGGTTGCCACGGGCATCGCCTCGGCATCGATCCCGATACTACGAACCGCCGCGCCCATGTACTCGGTGCTTATGGCCCCCATGTTGGACAGCAACACCTTCACCCGCTTGTTGCCAACAATGGGAACCTTTTCCCCGCTCAGAACATTATCAATACGAAGGTCAAAACCGCCGCTTGCCTGTTTCTCGCTGACAAAACGCCAACCGTTGTCGTAGCGGTCGGACTCGATCTCGTTTTTCTTCGCACGGTAGCCGTCAATGATGTCAAGAAACGCCTCCACCCGCGTATCGATCCCCGCATCGGCGGAATGGGAATCCAGTTCCAGCACGAGGAACGGCTTTTGCCCCATCACCCACTTGATATAATGGAGGATAAACGAATCGGGCGCACAGGAAAAGTTGGTAACAAAAGTTAAATAAACATTGTTTTCTTTTTTAAGAAGATTCGCCGCCTTCACATCCTGCTGACCGTAGTACCAGTACATATTGGGAAAGATTTCCTCGTCATGGAAGGGCAAAATATCAAAGGGGACGATTGAGTAGCCCCGCGTGGTAAACTTGCGGGGAATGCCCATGTTCGCTTCCGGCGTAAAGGCATTGTACGGCCTACCCAGCGTGGCGATGACGGGCCGGTCCGCCTTGCGTGCATCTTCCAGCGCCTCGCGCCCCATCTGCTGGACCGCGTCAAAGTAACACTGCTGTTTGGACATGGCGGTCTGAAAGGCGGCCTTAGTTTCCGCCTCATTGATGCCGAGCAATTTGGTCATCTCGCAGAACAGCTCCAGCGCCTTGCCTTCGCCAAATTTAAAGCTAACCACCAGCGGCAGCCAGCGTTTTTTGTCGATGTCGGGAAACGCCTTTTCAACATAATACGGCAACGCCTGTGTAATCGGGCAGAAGTTGGCATGCACCTCATCCTCGTACGAGGGCATATCGCGGAAATGGGGCAACAGCACATAGTCCGCCCCCTTGTCCAAACAATCCTGCACCGCACCGTGGGCAATCTCCGCCGGAAAACAGTACGTTGATTCCGCCCGTGCAACCCCCGCATGGGCCACCTCAGTAGAAAGAAACGTCTTGATTCCCAGTTCGTGAAAAAACCACGAGTACAGCGGATACAACGTGTGAACAGAAAAAGCGCGGGGAATCCCTACGGAGTAATTTCGGGACTGGGGACTGGGGACTGGGGACTGGGGGGGTGTTGGGGACTGGGGGTTACCAATATCGGAGCCGGATTCCCTAGTCCCTAGTCCCTGTTCCCTAGTCCCTACACTTGGTGCTGCAAATTCCTCAAACAGCATCTTTTGCCGTTTTTCAACATAGTCAAAGACCTGCACATCCTTGACCTGCTTGCGCATGTTGGTGTACTTATTGCAGCGGCCACCGAACATATATTTGTGCTCGTTGACGTTCAGCACCTGAATGGGGCAAAGGTTTTCGCAGGACTTGCAGGTAAAAACCCGCTCGTAGCCAATATCGCGGTTGATAATGTCATCGATAACAATGGTTCGCTGTTCCAGCAGGCCATCGGCAGCCTTGCGCTTTGCCAATAACGCCACGCCAAAACAGCCCATCAGTTCCGGCGATGGGGGGACGAGAATCTCCTTGTTGAGCATCATGGCGAAGGCAAGGGGTACTGCCGGATTTTTGGCAACACCGCCCTGCAGAAACACCTTGCCGCCGATGGTGCGGTTGCCGACAACGCGGTTGAGATAGTTCGCTACAATAGAACAGACGATCCCGGCGGTGATGTTCTCCCTGCCCGCGCCCTGCTGTACCGCCTTGCGAATGTCGCT
>JAISSG010000004.1 GCA_031273185.1 Treponema sp.
CGTGAAAGCCGCGAAGCATTGTAGGTTATCCGGTCAGCGGGAAAAAGAAATTCTGGAAGAAGTAACGTCTGCCGTTGTCAACTGGCGCAGGGTTGCCAAGTCCTTTGGCATATCCGAAACCCACGCCGAGCGAATGAAATCGGCATTTGCGGTGGGTTGACACATTTACATTTCGCCCATCGTCCTGACCAGCGAGGTAATGAGCCTTTGATCCCGTTTATTGAGATTGAGGATGTTGCGGGCTAGCCTGCTGGCCTCTTTAGATGTGGAAGGGTCCTCGCCGGTTACCAGATATTCCACCGTAACGCCCAGGGCTTTTGCGATTTTCACCGCCGCATCGGCAGGGGGCATGGAAGCCCTGGTACGCACATAGGTATCGATTGCCCGTTTCTGGACACCTGATAGGGCTGCCAGTTCCTTTTTCAGCATGCTGTTGTAGACCAGTTCCTGCTTTAAATTCTCTCCAAATCCCATGATCGTAGGGTACACAAATGTTAGTCGGGGCTCTTGACAACGACTAAGATATGTGTCTACTATATTAATATGCAGACGGCGATATGCGTCTTGCAGGAGCAAAATTTGGCTTGCTTGCTGCTACGGCGGCGAAGGAGGAAAAATGGGCAAAGGCGGTTCAGGTTCAAAGGGCGGAACAGGAAAATCCAGCGGCGCGAATCAGGGAGGGAAGCCCTCAAGCCATCCCGGTCCGGGCGGAAATTGGCCAAGTACCACTGGCAACCAGTCTGGCGGCGACAGGGGCAACGCACCGGCAAAGAAGTAGCGGTTATTAAAGTTCAATAAAAGGAGAGAAAAATGACAAACAAAAAGTTTTTCGCGGGAATGCTGGCAATGGCGCTGGTATTTGGAATGATGGTTGTTGGGTGTGAAGGGGAGCCAGATGATGATCCTGATCCTTATGTTCCCTCAACAAGAGAACCACTTACCGGTACGGTAACGGTTACTTCTAACGTGGTTTATACATACCCAAATGAAGTAATGACCCTGACTGCCAATACGGATGGCCTCAACATAAATAATCCTGCCTCGTTCAGTTTTTCTTACCAATGGATGAGGGACAATGTAAACATCACTAGCAGAGGGAGCTCCAAAACCTATGAAGTCACTTCTGCCGATTACGGGAAAACACTCAAAGTACGGGTTACATATTCTGCTTTTTCGGGCGAGCAATTCGGAGAGATTGTGGTTCAAAGTCCGGCAACGCTTAGCCTGACTTTAAAGTGGGATGCCAATGCCGGTAAAAAAGACACTAAGATAATTATCGAAAGAGGATCGAATGACCGTCTTTGGGCAACAACCGCCGCAAATCTTACAACAACAGGAACAACGATTACCCTTGCTACATGGCTTGAAACGCAGTTCAAAATCAGGACCGAATATACTTTTGTTGAGACGAAGTTCTATTTTAAGAAGGACAATGCGCTTGGTAGCGAGCTGTTTGATCTTACAGCAGGATCAAAAACATACACGTTAACAAATGTGGCTGATAGTTTTGGTCTTTTGACAGGTCTTTTTGCAACAGAGGGATAATGTTTGTTAAACCGATGTAACAGTTGCTGCCGATGACGCAACGGCGGCAATCGCTAGAATCGTCTGATGTACCTGATTTGAAGGTACGCCAGACATTATCGGTAAATTCTGCCACATTTTTTCACCTGAATTCTACATTTTTAAGGTGTACAAAACAAGGGTATCGCCTGTTAACGAGAAGCCCCCTTTTGTCCCGCTGGGGTAATTTCCACTCGCCGCTCTTTACGCCCCGGCGAGAGTCCCCCCGTCGCCGGGCCTTTGGGTTTGGGAACTCTCGCCGCGGTGCCGTTACTGGTCGCGCCGTAACCGGCTAAAGGCCTTGTTAAGCGCGGGATTTCCGGCCCCGGGCGCGCCCGGCAGCAATCTTTGCGGCGATGGTACAATGCTGTAACCTGACCCGTAGTCACCGTAGCTGTCTTCCCACAGCACCCACCTGAGGTCAGGGTTGCCCATAGACAGGGTCATGGTGCTCGTCACGGTGGCGTTAGAGAAATTGTCTGTCCACTTCTCTGTATGTGTAAATATATCGCGCACGGCGTTCCAGCCCGCTTTGAGTTCAAGCCTAAAGGTACTGGAACTGGTTTTATAGGTCAATGTTGTAAAGGTACTGTCGTCCTCATCGTGGGGCCAAGTTTCGGTTCCAGACATGGTTTTTCCCGTCCCGCTGATGGTGACATCGCTGTCGACATACACATATATCACTCTATCATCAGAGATATAAACATTTGGCGAGTTGTCGTTGGGCGTGTAGTTGTAGTTGTGCGTGCTGTTGTTCTTGGACAGAGACCAGTAGTCACCATCAATGGAAAGAATGTAGCAGTTAATATCCGCGTTACCGGGCTGGATTTGGAAATTGTCATAGTACAGAACAAACCTATCTTCGTCATCGTCCCATGGACCAAACATACCCATATTATCCTCAATCGGACTTAAATTGCCCGGCACTCCAATGGAGTAGTTGAGCACCCCCCTGGTTATCGCCCCGGTCCCGCCATTGGAAACGGGAATATCTTTGCTGCCGGTGTATTTCTCGTAGCTCAAGCTGTAGCCCGTAGGCGTTTCATTATCCTTCCCCGTGTACACCTGGCCGGAAAGCTCCAGCGTGTTACCCAGGAAAGTGGGGCCGCCGCCACCGCCGCTGTCAGTGGGGCAAGCCGCCATAAAAAGCCCGATTAGCGCAACCAGCGCGCTAATCCCGAAAAGTCTCGCCAGGTTTTTCATAAAACCCTCCTCATATGGTGCGTATTTGGGTCATCTATATGGAATACAACCCAATATATGTGAATATCAAAATATCAAATATATTGGATGGTTGTCAATACTTTCAGATTGGATGAGGCTAAATAATCAATCCATTGATGTGTATATGACAGACATAAAGAAGCTGTTGGGCGCCAATATACGGCATTACCGGGCAAGCCTCGGCATCTCGCAGGAAAAATTGGCCGAAATGGCGGGCATGGCGGCCAATTACCTTGGCCTGCTTGAAAACGGCAGGAAATTCCCCTCGTCGGAGATGATCGAGCGGATAGCCCTTGCCCTTGGGAAAGATTCAGCCGATCTCTTTGCCGTTGCCCCAATCCGGGAAAACTGGAAGGAAACAATTTTGTTGAAGATGAATATGGTGATAGATGGCGAGCTGCGTTCCCTCGGCAATAAGGCAACGGGGGAAGAATGCCCGAAAAATGGCTGACAGGATCGATTATGCAAACTGAATAACGGTCTTGGAAATTGCAGCGGGAACCATGAGGCATTGGGTGCAAAGTTGCCGTCTGGCAAGGTGGGGAAATGCAGCGCCCGGGGCGGACCGCCCCTACTCCCTCTCCCCGTGCCAATATGCTATGCTTTTCCAATGAGACTTGAAAACACCGTTGGCGCGCTGCTTGAAGGAGCACAGCGGATTATCAAAGGCAAGCGGGAATTTCTGGAACTGCTGGTCGCGGCTGCCCTCGCCGGGGGCCATGTGCTTATCGAGGACAATCCGGGGCTGGGCAAGACTACCGTGGCAAAGACGCTGGCGAAGCTCATCGAGGGCAAGAAGGGGATCGTCTTCAAGCGAATCCAGTTTACCCCCGACCTTTTGCCCTACGACATTACCGGCGTTGACGTGTTCGATCCCAAGACGCTGCGGTTCCGCTTTGTCCCCGGCCCGGTGCTGGCGAACATCGTGCTTGCCGACGAGATAAACCGCGCCACGCCCAAGGTGCAGTCCGCGCTTCTGGAGGTGATGGCGGAGCGGCAGGTTACGATTGGAAAGAAGACCCACCGGCCCCCCGAGCCGTTCCTCGTCATCGCCACGGAAAACCCCATCGAGAGCGAGGGGACATTCCCCCTGCCGGCGGCCCAGCTTGACCGTTTCATGATGAAGCTCTCGATGGGCTACCCCGACCGGGACGCGGAGCTTGAGATACTCGACGAAAACCCCGCCGAGGAAGGTTTGGCGAAACTTGACCCGGTGATCACCATTGATGAATTCCTGGCGGCAAAAAAAGCCGCGGGCAGGGTGTTCTGCCACCAGGCGCTGAAAGAGGCCATCGCCGACGCTGTCCGCGACACGAGGATACACCGGGCCTTTGCGCTGGGGGCGAGTCCGCGCGCCGGCCTGCACCTGCTTGAAGCGACCAGGGCGCTGGCCCTGACGAGGGGACGGGACTACGTTATCGACGAGGATCTGGCGATCCTTGCCGCGCCGGTGCTGGCCCACCGCGTGAGGCTCCGCGATCCCAGGGCCAGGGCGGACGGGCTTGTCCGGGACATCTGCCTTGCCCGAATCAACGGAATCAAAAACTAGTGCCAAGGGCAAGGCGGGCGGTGTTCGTCCCCCAGGCGGCGGGGATATTCATCATGCTGATAGTGATTATGGCGTTTGCCGCAGCCGCGCTCAGGCAGGACCTGGCCCTTGCCCTCGCCGGGGCCGCGTTCCTCCTGCCCTGGGCCTACTGCCTTGCCATGACCCTGCTTCTCGCGCTGGTACATGGCCGCCGCGCCCGCCGGGCCTGCATCCGCGTCAGCCCGAGGGAAATTGCCGCCGGCGAATCGGCAGAGGCCTTGTACCGCGAGGGCGAAACCGCCCCGGCGGCGGGCAGGATACCCCAACTGCCGGGGATACTGGTACGCTGCCGCCTTGCGCTTGCCACCAGTGACGGGCGGCGGATACAGCACGACTTCAACCCAGCCGGCCCGCCGCCGCATGTTTTCGAGGTTCGCGGGCGCGGCGCGTATTTCGCCGGCTGCGACGAGCTGGCCGTTTTTGACATACTCGGCTTTTTCCGCTTTGCCTACCGCCTGCCCGCGGAAAACGGCGCGAGGCTTCTTGCCAGCCCCCGCCCGGCGGGCGAGGCGCCGGCGTTCAGCGCCCGCGCCGGGGATTCCAGCCTCAAGCCGGAATTTTCCTTCCAGCGCACCGACAACCTCATCGACCACCGCCCCTACATACCGGGCGACGATCCGCGCCGGATCAACTGGAAGCTCTACGGCCACGGCGGCGGGCTTTTTGTCCGCGAGGGCGAGCGCGAGCCGCCGCCCCACTCGAACATCGCCATTTTGGTTGACGGCGAATACGATCCCCTGCTGTACGACGCCCGCTCGGCGCGGCACGGGGTTGACGCGCTGTGCGCGAGCGCCCTTGCCGCAGCCCTGGCCTGCGCGGAGTCGGGAATGGACGTGGTGGTTGGGCATACTGCTGGCTCCCAGGGAGACGCGTCGAACCTTCAGTTCGCGGCGCAGGGATTTGCGCGAGATTTGGAAGCGGCGCGTGGCTCTCCGTGCTGTGGGCCAAAGGAATTCGCCTCGGCGCTGGCATGGCCTGCGGCGATGCCCCTGCCCGCTTCTCCCCGGCTGCCCGCAGTGCCGGAAGACCGGGGCGTTCTGATTCTGGCCCTCCCCCGTTCCACTGCGGAACAGTCGGCGCTTGATCGTTTTCTCAAGGATGCAGTTGCCCGCAGTGGCGGCAAGGCCCCGCCGGTTGACCTCTTGTTCCTCTGCGCCCCGGCTGATGATAATTTTGCTTCAGAGCGTCTGGCCGCCGCCGAAACCTGCGTCAAATTGTACAACCAGCGCCCCGGTGTCAGGGCGAGGGTAGGGAGCGGGGAGTAGGGAATGGGGAGCGGGGGCTTGATGAAAACAACCGTGGCCAGGACGGCGATTCTTTTCCGCTCCCTGGCGTTATTCGCCATCCTGTACCAGCTTCGGCTTGTCGCCGGAGATCTGGCCGACACCTCCGTTTTTTCCGCGACCGTGCTCGCCGCCTTCGGCGCGGCGATCTTCCTTGCCCGCTTCAGCATCGGCGGCAGGAAAATCAGGCCTCTTGCGGCGGTTGTCGTCATCGCCCTGGTTCCCTGGGTCGCCAGGGCCTTCATCGCCATGCCCCGGCTTTTTTTCCCCGGCAGGGCCGACATCGTCACGCTCGGCCTCGATTCGCTGTTGCTCGGCTACGACCGCAACAGCTTCGTTTCGCTGCTGCCGTTTTACTGGGCCGCCGCCTCGACATGGTTCGCCGTCCGCTCGCGCCGGTTCCTCCGCGCCGCCGTCATCGCCGATGCCGCGCTCTTGGTCGCGGTGTTTGGCCTTACGGGCGTTTCCGGCGCTGATGCGTACCGCTGGCCCGTCGTGCTGGTAGCGCTGCTGGCCGGGATCGTTTTCCTGCTGGCGCTGGCGCTGCTGTTTTCCCTGCCGCCGCAGGCCGCCCTGAGGAACGGCGAAAAAGCCGCGGCGATTGCCGTGCTGTCGTTGCTGGTTTTCGGAGGCGGCTTCCTCTTCCTGGGGCCGGCGCAGCAGCGCGCCGCCCAGCGCGGCGGGGGGCTTTTGGAGCCAAAGCTGTTCAGCTTTGATTTTTCGCAGATTCTCAGGCTGGACACGGAGATCAGCATGGGCAACGACCTCATCCTCATCGTGAAAAAAGACCCCGCCGATAGCCACACCCTGCTGCGCCGCTCGGTGCTGTCGGGCTACGGCGCGAAACAGGGCTTCTACCGAATCGAGGAAACCGACGAGCGAACCCACCCCCAGCGCCTGCCCTCCCGCCCCCTGCGGCTGAACCCGGCCCAGTTCAAGGCGGCGCATACGGTAAGCCAGGAGTATTACATCGTAAACTTCGATGCCGCCGCTTTTATCGGCATGAAGGAGCCGGCGGCGATAGTTCCCTACGAAAGCTGGGACTCCTCCTCGTTCAAGTCGGCGTATGCCGTGGAAAGCCTGGCCAGTAACGCCACGCCTGCCGATCTGGCGATGCCGTTGTACGGCGAGGGCGGGGGCTACGCCTGGCCGGGGCCGGGGGAGCTTGGGCTGACCGATCAGGAATTCGCCTTGTACACCGCCTACGGCGACGACGAGCGGATCCGTTCCCTTGCCGGGGAAATAACCAGGGGCGCCGAAAGCTACGGCGACAAGGTAGAGATGATCCACGACCGGCTGAAATACGGCGAGTACCGCTACAGTCTCAGGCCCGGCATCGCCCCGGACGGGGACCAGCTCGCGTGGTTTCTCTTTCAGTCCAAAAAGGGCTACTGCTCCTACTACGCCTTTGCGATGGCGCTGATGCTCCGCTCCCTGGGAATCCCGGCGCGGGTGGCGGCGGGTTTTTTCATCGATCCCGAAACCGCCACCTTCGACTATTACCCGGTGCGGGCGGACATGGCCCACGCCTGGGTCGAGGTGCCGTTCCCCGGCCACGGCTGGATAGAGTTCGACCCCACCACGGAAAACCTCGCGGAAGGCGAGGAATTCCTTTTTTCCTCCGGCATTGATCCCTCTTTGTTCGAGCGGCTGATGCGGGAGATACTGGAAAACCGCTCCAGGCTGCGGGCAAAAACGGGGGGCGACGCGGCGAATCCCCTCGCTGGCACCCGCTCGCTGGCACGGCTGACGGCGGCGCTGCTGGGAAAGGCCGCGCTTCCCCTATTGCTGCTGTCGCTGGCGGCGGCGTTCGCGGCCATCCGCTGCGGCTGCCTCTTGCGGCTTGCCCTGCGGCGCGACCGGCGGGGAAAGGCCGTCTGCCTCTGGAAACACGCCCAGCGGCGGCTGCGGCTTGCCGGTTATCGCCGCCCCTCCTCCCAGGGCGAGGCCGAGTGGGCCCTGCGTTGCGACGGCGTTGTCGCCGGGGCCTACGCCATGTACCTGGGCGCGGCTGCCGCCCGCTACGCGCCGCAGTACCACGACGGCGACTATGACTCGATGCGCGGCGCGTACCGCCTCTTTGACGGCGCGTACCGCAGGGCCGTCCCCCGCTGGAGGCGGCTGCTGGCATGGCTGCTGCCGCCTCTGGCCCTTGCCCTCGGCCCGCGACGGCGGAGGGCGGCGGGTCTGACGCTCCTGTTGGCGCTCGTTTTCCTGATCGTCATGGACGGGCAGGCGCAGGACAACGGGAGCGACTATTCCACCGAAGCGGGCGACCTGTTCGACAGGGCGACAGAGGCAGAACGCTCCGAGTTATGGGAGCGCGCCATCGACCTGTTCAACGAGGGAGCCGGCAGGTTCCCCCTCGATTCCCGGTTTCCCATCGCCCTGGCCGACCTCTACTACAGCCGGTCGCTGTACGGCCTCGCCTGGGACGAGTACCGAAAAGCCGAGGCTATCTTCCCCTACAACCCCTACGTCCTGCTCAGGCTCGCCAGCACCGCAAGCTACCTCAACCGCGACAAAACGTCGGTGGAGTACCTTGAGACACTCCTGGCGCTGGACCCCGGCAACCGGGAGGCAATCGGGAACCTGGGATGGATGTATTACAAGGTCCACCGGCTTGAGGACGGGGAGCGGCTGCTGCTCTCGGCGATAGACTATTTCGGGGAGACCCCGGACCTCGCCATGACGATGGGAACCGTTTACTCGGACATGTACCGTTATGACGAGGGCAAGCACTGGTACCAAAGGGCCATAGCCCAGGCAGGGCCCCTGCGGAACTTCGCCTCCGTGGCGCATTACAACCTGTCGATTCTCGAATCCCGTTTCTACCGCTACGGCCTTGCGATGGACGCGGCAAACGCCTCGCTCGATTTACAGTACCGCTCGTCGGGCCTTTTGGCGCGGGGAGAGCTGCACACGAGGCAGATGAACCTAGTGAACGCCCAGATGGATTTCGAGGCCGCGCGGGAGATCGATCCCTCCCCGCTAGCCAAGCTCAGCCTCGCCCAGGCATACCTCGCCTCCGGCAGGCTGGAAGAGGCGCGGCTGTACGCCCTTGACTGCATGAAGGTCAGCGACCATTCCTGGATGGCCCACTACGGCATAGACCCGATCCGCTACCGGCGGGACATCCACGAGATTCTCTACAAGACCTATGCCGCCCTCGCCCGCGCCCAGCGGTTCATGCCTTGGGGAACAGCCGGGGAAGAAATCCGCGGCGCGTTCAGGTCGCTGTCGCACTCGTTTTACTCGGCGGTACACCGCAGGCTCTACCAGAAGTACAGCCTTGCCGCCGGGGACGCGTACGGCACCCGCGTTCTTGGGCCGCCTCCCCTCAGCCAGTTTATCCAGTACTACAACGCCTTCGAGTCCTACCCCCGCCGAGCGCTTTCCTGGCTGAACCGCGCCAGGGATTTCGAGGTTTCGATCATCCCGGCCTCGGAAGGCTCGTACAGCCTTGAGGCGGGGGCCCTGCTGAGGGACAGGGGCTTGGTCGTGGACGCGCTCGGCAAGCTTGACCCGGTGTGGGAGCGCGACATGGTCTCGTATTGCTACCGGGAGTTCGCGCGGCTTGGCGACCGGGGCGCCGCAGCCAGGCTGTTCGCCATGAACCGGGGGGCCCTGCTGCAGGAGGGGATCAGCCTGCCTGTGGAGATCCGCCTGCGCTACGGGGAAAGCGGCGGCAAGAGCGCGCAAGCGGGCGAAAGAACGCTGCTCCGCGCCCTGGCAAAGGCAGGCTTCGAGCAGTCCGGCGGGGCGCGTTTCGCCCTGGACATAACCCTCGCCGGGGCGCCCTCAGGCTATACCGCAGCCTGCGAGCTAACCGACACCGAAGATCCGGCAAACTCCCTGCACCGCGCAATCCCCCTGCGCTCCGCCTCCCGCGCCGGAATCGCCGGTTTCGCCAGGGAACTGGGAGCCTTTGTTTTCAGGGCAGAGTGAGGGAGTCCGGTTCCCCAAGAGCGGCTTGACTCGCTTAACGACGGCCTCTTTCTCCGAGCTAAAGCCCGCTTTATATAATAGTGTTGTTCGGAAACTTTGGTTTCAGAACAGCTTCCTCTAAAAAAACCAGCATGCAATCCATGCCTTGCCGAACGACGATGCCTCGCCGAATCGAAGGCTCAATAAGAAAGGCATATCAGGCATTACTTACCTTTATTTTGCCCTAAATTTCGCAAAAAATCAAGTTTTTTTGCAAAAAAAGCGTATTTTGCGTTGCTTTAGGGCAAATAAGATTATGCCGATATGCCCTTTTATGTGCCAGTTTGTATGCCAATAACGGCGTTCGGGATTTATCCCGAACAGCAGCCGCTAGTTTTGTCGCTATTTAGGGCATTTTTCCCCCCAAAAAAGCCTTGACAAGCCCTTAAAATCCCCTTGATCAATTCCCTCTTTTTGTGAAAAAATAACCCTAATGTTTGAAAAAGCCTACTTGAAAATCGCAATTCTCCAACGCAATTTTGCTTTGCAAAATTGCGCCGACTCTTGCCAACAGCCAATTATACACATCTTTTAAGTAACCGTGTCAACTATCCAATAGTAGTATTTTCACCACACTCAATACATCATCTCATTACTTTGGAAAAACGCTGGATTTCTGCGTATGCGGAAACACCGGCTTTTTATATTTTTGCGGGTAAAAACCCAAAGGAGTTTTAAATGGGAACTATATCATTTTCAAAATCAAAATACGTCAACCCCTATGAACTGGCGAATTTTTCAAATGTGCTGAAACAAACTATCGTGCAGTTACAAAACGCTTTGCATATTACACCGCAAAACAGAAACTACGGCCCATTGGTCATAGAAGCGTGGCCACTGGTTCAACATATTACATGCGGCGAATATCTGCGTTATACTAATCCCGCTTCACAACAAGCGGTTGATTTGTGGATAGGTCTTGATCTGGTTGAAGAAGGAATCGCCTTAGTTGTTTGGTTTGACAGCCCGAATCCCGCCGTAATCGCTTACTTGTTTACCCTAAGGAATACAGGCTGTTGCGGCGAATTTGGCCGTTACCAGCGGGGAAAAATCGATCAGGCGTGGATAACGCTAGACGATATGTCTTTTGATCAATTTTTATCAAATCCGGGACAAGAACCGCAAATAATAGAGAATTTTTTGTGGAAAGTTTTGCAAGGTCTGTGAATCAAAGGAGGCGCACCAATGAAAGACACAAATAGTAACTGCGGCATTGTTCTATCGGTGATCGTTACAATTGCCGTGTTCATGTTTTTTCTGTCATGCTCTGATGTAGAATATTGGCAAAGCATAGACAAAATTGGCCTCTTGGGTTATGAGACCAACGGTATATTGGAAGGAACTGTCTGGGTAGATGGAAATACAACCCTTAGTTTTTCGAGAAATGCGGTAACTGTTAGTGACGAAATATATCTTGGGAGAGAAAGACTTAAAGCTGGAACATACTATTCTTATTTTGAGGACCCCTGGGTATATGTGGACTACGACAGAAAAGATTATGGCCTCTATCATGGCCTCTCTGATTGTAGAGCTCGTTTAGACGGTGTTACATTGGGAGGGTTCTATCCTCCCCCAGGTACGGTTTATATAAACGGCAAAGTACGTTTTTATAATAACTTTGTTGCGGAGGAAACAGAAGGCGGGCTTGCAATAACGGAATATCTTGGCAGCCTGAGAAATCTTGTCATACCCGCTGAAATTGGGGGTGTTCCGATAGTTGCTATTGCTCCTTTTCAAGGTTTGCAGCTTGCCACTGTAATTATACCTCCCAGTGTTACTACCATAAGGCCGGGCGTGTTTCGCTCAGGCGATCTTTTTGGCTATAGTTCTCCTGGCCGCTATCTCAGCGGCGGGATAACAATCGGGGCGGATGTAACCATAATGGGAGAAAACGCGGGCGCAGGCTGGGATCAGGGCTGGGGGGCGCTTGATCCGGTCAAAGTAGGCGCAGGCAACTTTATCGCGCATGAACATGAGCATCTCGGTTATTGGCTGGATATGGGGTTTGTAAAATTTTATAATGAAAACGGCAGGCAGGCCGGGAAGTATACCTGGACATCCAGTTACGATAGCTACAATTACAGATATACTTTTACGTGGGCGTTTACGCCGCCGCCGCAACAATTATAAAGAGGGGGAAGTTTATCATGAAACACCAATATGCAAATGCTTTATGCTTGCTGATACTAATAAGTATAGCGGTTTTCAGCGGTTGTGTACCACCGGAGCAGGATCCATTAGAGATTCCAAACCCCGTGCCGCCCTACGGGTTAGTGAGCAACGGACCCCTTACAGAAACAGCGTGGGCCGCTTTTGCAGCCCATGTATATTCCGGGCCGGAAATAGGTGATTCGGAAATGGATGGAAGCGATATTATTTTAATTAACTCACCTTACGCAAAACTAAGGTTTTGAGTATTTTTCCATAGTTCTTGGAATACAACCATAGCTGTCTTCATCGATGCCATGTAAATTTTTGTTTTCAGTGCAAAATGATTTAG
>JAISSG010000025.1 GCA_031273185.1 Treponema sp.
CCGGGAGGGGATGCTCATTGGCAGGGGGAAAACCCCCAGCTCGGTAAATGTCCATGCGACGGTTCCGGGCAAGGTTGTCCGCAGTATAGAACGGCTGGACTACGAGGGCATGAGGAGCGAGGCGCTGGTCATACGCATGGAAGGGGCTTTTGAGCGCCTGGGCAAAAAGGAAAAGAAATTCCCCCGCGAGGGCATGGATCGGCAGGAACTCCAGCAGATACTCTCGGATTGCGGCATCGTCGAAATGGAAGGATCGGGCAGGCCCGTTGCCGAAACCCTCTCGGCGCTGCGCCGAGAGGGAGGCCCGCAGACCCTGGTTGTCCGCTGTGTCTTTGACGATCCCTGGCTGGCCGCCGATTATGTCCTCTGCAAGGAGCGGTTCAAGGAAGTGGTGGAGGGAAGCTGCATCATTGCCAAAATTGGCGGCAGGATAGAGCGCGTCGTCTTTGCCGTTTCATGCAAGGAAAAGGAAATCGGGCAGGCCATGCTTGCCGAGGGGAGCCAGTACGACATTCCCATGTCGATGGTTCTGACCGGTTCGAGGTATCCCCAGCGGAACCGCCGGGAACTGGAACTGGTACTGCGAAATTACGGCAGAAGGGAAGGCATCGATTTGGGAACACTTCTTGTCCTTGGCCCGGCGACCCTTGCCGCGGTGCACGATGCGGTAGAATACCGCCGCCCGATCCTCGACCGCTATGTCGCCGTGGGCGGCTCCGCGGTAAAGAATCCCCAGGTGATGAGGGCTCGCATCGGCAAGCGGCTGGTCGATCTTTTTGAGGAATGCGGCGGCTTTATTGACAAGCCCTGCCGCATCGCCGTCGGCTCGCCCCTTTCCGGCAAAACGATACAGGACCTTAACGAGCCGGTGACCAAAACCAGCTTTGCCGTTTTTGCCATGCTCAAGGCGCAGGCTGGCGATCATCCCGGTCGGGATTGCATTTCCTGCGGGGAATGCAGGCGCGTTTGCCCCGTCGGTCTTGATCCAGAAGAGGTGTACAAGCGAATAACGACCGGCAGCCGGTGCGCCGCCGCCGGGGAATGCCATAGCTGTGGCTGCTGCGAGGTGGTATGCCCGTCCTGCCTGCCCCTTTCGGACGTGATAGCCGGGAAGAAGCTGGGGGGGCGCAATGCCTGACAAGGAATCCAGGCTCTGGCTCAACCCCCAGGTAAACATTTCCCGCTCCACCGCCGCCCGCATGTGGCTGGTGTTTTTCTGCGCCTTCGTTGCCGTGTTGCAGTCCGCAATAAGCGATGCCGGGGCTTCGCTGTTTGTTGCCCTCGCCGCCCTTGCCGGCGCCGTCCTGACGGAACTGGCAATAACCGGCAGGGAACATCGCTTTGCGAAAATAAAGGACGGAAGCGCCTCGGCCTCCGCCCTGGTTCTCGCCCTGCTGCTGCCCAACCAGATTCACCCCGTGTACGCCGTGCTGGGCGCGGCGTTTGCGATGGCAGTGGTAAAGCACAGTTTTGGCGGCCTGGGATCGAACTGGATGAACCCCGCCCTGGGAGGCTGGCTGTTTGTCCGCTTCTCCTGGCCGTCGGCCTTTGAAAGGGCGCTGGAAAGTTCAGGGGATTATTTTTCCGGGGCAGGCAGCGCGGTTGACCAGGCTGTCAGCAGTTTTCTTAACAAGACGATTTTCCCGTTTTTCAGCGCGGCGCTGCCCGCCGGTTACATCGACCGTTTTGCGTCACAGGAACCGGGGATCATCGCCGACCGCGCCGTGCTTGCCCTTGTTGTCGGCACGGCCTTTATTGCCGCTTTCCAGATAAGCCGCTCGTGGCTTTCCGTGTTATACCTTGCGGTTTTTGGGTTGCTGGCCCGGATGCTGGGGGACTTGCCGTCTTCCGGTTTCTGGTGGAACGGCGATGTCATTCTTGCCTTCCTGTCAGGCGGCACGCTGGTAACGGCGTTTATCCTTATCGCCGATCCGTCCAGCGGGGCAAAATCGGTGCTGGGCAACGCCACCCTGGCGGTTTTCGCCGCGATCCTGGGTTTTGCGTTTCGATACTTCGGCGGCGCGTTTTACGGCTGTTTCTTTGCCGTTGCCCTGGTGAACGCCGTCGTTCCGCTGTTGTGCAAAATGGAACGCCGCCTGCTCTATTCGACCGCGGAGATCAACGCCTCCAGAGGAGTCAGCGCCTCCAGAGGAGGCGGGAATGATTAACATCCCCTCGGCGCTGAAAGACCGGGCGATCTTCCTGGGCTGGATCGCCGGGCTTGCGCTGCTTGCCTCGCTCGCCTGGTCGCTGAGTTTCCAGTTCCGCTCCGCTTGCCTCATGCGTTCGGCCAATAGAGTTCTAGTCTCCATGAAAGACGATCTGCACCTTTCCGCTCCCCTGGCTGTGCCATTCGCCGCGCCGGGCCCCCTGGGCTGCTGGTACAGCCTTGTCAATTCCAACTCGCGTTTTTTTGTATTTGCCATTATGCGCGACGGCATTCTTGTTCCCTGCGGCGCGGAAGTGTCGGAGACGGGGGAGGTTACGCGGCTTGTTCCGCTGGGCAGCCATGCGCGTAAGGTTATGAGCCGAATTCCCCAGGGGGTAATACAGGTATATGTCCGCCGCATAGAGTCCGCTGTCGCTAAAGGGATGGCAGGCAGATGATGGAGCAGATTCGGAGCCGCGTTTTCTGGGGCAACGCTTCCCCTGCGGTTTGCCTGTCCGGCAGCGGGCTCGTGATCATGGCGTCGGACCGGCTTGCCCACGCCATTGCCATCACCGGCGCGCTTCTGTGGGTGTACGGCCTTGCAACGCTTGCCGTCCATGCCGGCACAAGGATATTTCCCCAGCAGGGCAGGCCGATCCTGCTGGTCTGCCTGACGTCGTTTGTCGCAAGCGTCTATCTGCTGCTGCTGTGGATCATATCCCCCCTGTGCGTTTTGCAAATGTTTTTTGTCATTTCGCTTGTTCCCGTCGTTTGCATGCTGTCGGGAACTTTGGATCGGCTTGCGGACCAAGGCCTGGAAGAAAAATTCTTTGGCTCCTTGCGCGAAGCCCTGATACTGGGAGCGTTGATCGTCATTTTTGCCCTTATCCGTGAGCCGCTAGGCTATCTGTCGCTGTCCCTGCCCGGGGGGGCGCAGGGAATCGTTCTGCTGTTTTCTTTCGAGAATGAAGCCTTGCTGCCAATCCGCCTGATAGCCAGTTCTTGTGGGGCCCTGCTCCTGTCGGGCTATCTCCTGGGGCTGTACCGTTATTACCGGGCTGTCAAAGCCCCAAAGGAAGGTGCATAATGGCAGAGGGCTTTTCCCGGCTGGTAATGCTGGCGGTTTTTTCCGGCCTGTCCATGAACCTGGTTTTGCAGTTTGGCCTTGGGCTAAAGGAACTTGCTATGGCTGAAAATACCGGCTGTGCCGGAGACGGGGGTATTGCCGAAACCGCCGGGAAAAAATGGTTCCTGGCAGGGCTTGGGATCCTTTTTGTTACGGTTCTGCTTCTCTGGCTTCTGTTCTCGTTTTTTCGATACATACTGCCCCTGGGCCTTCTTGAGTATTTTTTGCTTTTTCCCGCCAGCGTCCTGGCTTTCTCGGCGCTTGAGTTTCTGGCTCATCAGTTCGCTTTGAAGAAAAACGCCCGGCAAGAGATCGCTTTTGCCTTTGGGAATACGTTTACCGGCGGGGCGCTTGCCGGGGCGGCGCTTTTTGTCACGCTTAATGTTGCCGACAGGCTGGGCGAGGCAGCGGTGCTTTCCCTTGGTTTTACCTGCGGGATAGCGCTTGCCGTTGGGATTGTCGGCGAAATCCGCCGCCGCTCCCAGATGGAAGCGGTTCCCCGGCACCTGCGGGGCGGCCCGCTTGCGCTGGTCGCTATGGGCCTGCTTTCGCTGATCTTTTCATCGGCTGCGCTGATGTTTTTTGAAGTTTTGGGGGCTTGAGAATGGCAGATACAAAGATCAGCCTGGTGCTGGGATCGCACGCGCACGTGCCCTATGGCGCGGATGTGGCAGAATTTGAAAACGCCTACGCAAATTTGCTCAAGCCCTTTGTCTCCAGCCTTTACAAGTTTCCGAAAATACAGGCAGCATTGCATTATTCGGGCGTTCTGCTGCACTGGGTTGAGCGTTCGCATCCCGAGCTGCTCATGCTGCTGGAGGATATGGTAAATCGAAAACAGGTAGAGATACTGGGCGGGGGGTTTTACGAGCCGATGCTGCCGATCATCTCTTCGCAGGACAAGATCGGGCAGATTGAGTTTTTTACCACCTACCTCCGCAAGCACTTTGGCAAGCGTCCGCAGGGCTGCTGGATCCCGGGCTTTGCCTGGGAGCAGTGTCTGGTAAGCCCCCTTGTTTCCTGCGGCATGGGTTTTACCTTCCTTAGCGAGTGGCAGTTTGCCCTGGCGGGGGGCGGCAGGGCCCCCTGCATCTGCGAGGATAATGGAAAGTTCATAGTTGTTTTCCCTGTTTTACAGTCCCTGGCAGAAGCGCTTGCCAAAAAAAATATTGCTTCCCTGCTGGAAAACCCGCGGGGCGACATTGGCGACAACGCCGTCGTCTCGATTTTCCCGGAAAAAGCCAACGCCAGAACGAATGAATCGCCCGAGGTTTCATGGAGCCATTTCTTTGAGGAGATTTCCCTCTGCGAAAACTTTGCCGAAACGGTAACTCCGGGGAAGTTATTGAAGAACCTCAAGGGATTGCAAAAGCTGTACTTCCCCGATTCGACCAGTTGCAAAGACGGAAAACCGGCGCGCCGATTCATTATCGAGAATCCCGAGGCGAACAGGATATATTCGAAAATGATCTTTACCAACGTTCTGATAAACCAACTGAGGGGGGACAAGTCCCGCAAGCTGTCTGCCCACGAGGAACTGTGGAAAGCCCAGGGGTATAACCTTTTTTGCACAACCGGCAAGCAGGGCCTGCACAATCAACTGCTGCGAAATACCGCCTACAGCGCCCTGCTGGGGGCGGAGCGGGTAACCAAGGAAAAGGGCAAATTTGCCCCGTCATTGGTATCGTTTGATTTTAACATGGACGGCGAGGGGGAATGGCTCTTCCAGGATTCGAGGATCAACTGTTATGTGCAATCAATGGGCGGGGGAATTTTCGAGCTGGACTACCTGCCCAAGGCCTGGAACTACCTTGATACCTGCCAGGGCAGAACAGCCTTTGCCGATCGCCTCCTGCCGGCAGGGGTAACGGCTGAAAACCTCAAGGCAGGCGCCATGAGCGGGGCGCGGTTGTGCTGCAACGAGCGTTACGAGCCTGGCGACATGGACAAGGTCCGCCGGAAACTCCGCCTGACTCTGAAGCCACAATCAACGTCACCTTTTGGCTGCGTAGAAATTGAAAAAACCTTTCAGACAAAAAAAGATTCGGTATGCGTAGGGTATTTCCTGGTTAACCAGGGGGTTGAAACCGAGGCTTTTCAGTTCGCCCCTGAAATTGACCTTGCCCTTCCCGGCGAAACCGATGCGGACACCCGCTTTTTTGCCTGCAAGGCAGAAACGGCAGACACGCCGCTTTCCGAGCCGCTGGCAGACCTTGCGGACGGGATAAAAATCCACGACCTAAAAAACGAGGTACAGATCACCCTGGCCGCAAACCGGCCCTTTGGCGGGCGAATATTGCCGCTAAACGTCCGCGACAGCACGGGCGAGGAACTGTTCCAGGCGTTCTGCATAATGCCCATCTTCCCCGTGTCGCTTAACCCCGGCGAGTCATGGGGCATTGAACTGGTGTTAAAATTTTCGCATTAATGTATGAACGTATCTGTTTTTGAGCAAGGGCTAAAAACATGGACTATTATTCTTTTGAATCTTACTCTTATTATGTTTCTGATAAAACTATGCACCTTAAAAAATGAAGTAAAAAGAGCAGGGGTTAACTATCACCTATCAAAGTCAAAGATAAATATCAATAAAAAAACAGTTATAATTTTAATCATAGTATTTGGAATTATGTTATTATCATTAATCATTGGATCATTTATTTTGAGGCATTGGTACTTTTTGATGCTTTCACTTTTCATGATATTAAACATAATTATTTTTTATATCATGGAAAGAAAATACAAAAATATTAAAGGTATATATGAAAATGGAATTATTGTTTATTTTAAGGAATTGTTTGAATGGAAAAAAGTACATTCATATAGCATAACCGACAACAAACTAATCGGATACCTTAAAAACGGCAATGTTTTTGAATTCAACGATATAGAAAATATTGATGAAATAAGATGTTTATTTGAAACTAAGAATATTAAGCATAGATGAAAGTTCCGTCACAATAGACAAGGATGATGATTAAAACCATCATTACCAAAATAGCTCATACTCTTAACAGTAATTCCTTATCAGCAGAATTTCTGGGATAAGCGGTTATTTCCAGACCCATGCCGAGGCTGTCCAAATAATCAATCAGCGTTGAAATCCGAATATCCTTGCGATTTTCAAGTTTTGAGACAGCGGTTTGGGTAAAGTTGGTAATTTCACTTTGTTTAACGCCGTATTTCTCCCTTAACATACCAAGCCTGATATTAAGGCTCTCCTGTTCAGCCATTTTTTTTGCTTTTGCCAGAAC
>JAISSG010000137.1 GCA_031273185.1 Treponema sp.
GGTCATTTTAACAGTGAAATAAATCTTGTATTTCCTTTTGGTGGTTTTGGATTTTTAGCCACGTTCAATGGTTTTTGGCCCAGCCGGATTGGCGGCTTTTATCTGGGTGGGGGAATAGGGTACGCATTTTACGAGGCTTATTTTGATGGTGGTAGGTATTATCTTAGTGAATGGTATACAGCCCATTCATTGGCGGTCGGTTTAAATATCGGCTATAAATTTGTAACAAGATCGGGCTTATACTTCCGTACAGGCATTTTTGTCGGTTATGACTTTGGTTCTTTATGGAATCTAGGAGAGACGACACCTGTTTATCTCAAGCCGGATTTGGCAATAGGGTGGACAATGAGGTAACAGGGGGTAATGCCAGGCGCGCTTGGCACAGATTTTGGCAAAAACCTATGAACATAACCGCCTTTAGCCAAAAAAATGCAAGACTGTTTGGCAACCAACCCGAACTGAAGGTTCGATGCGTCTCTGCGTGAGATTTGGGAATATGCCCTATTTCGCCCGATGTTTGCGGCTGTCTCGGAGTTTCTTTCGTAAGTGTTCTGCGCCGCAGAACAGGGCGTACAGCGGTGGATTGTACGGGTAGTCCCAACTGCCGGGGCGGTGGACGATTCTGCCCCCGAAGCCGGTCTTGAAACGGTACAGGCCGGCCATGGGGTGATCGGGGTCTTCGTTGGGCGGGATGCCGAACAGATCGTATTGGCTGCAACCCAAGGCTTGTGCGTCCTGCATCGCCCGCCATTGCAAAGCGTAGGGGGCCATCAGGTTGCGCTTAACATTGGCGGAAGCACCGTAAAGGTAAACAGCCTGTTTCCCCCGGAACAGCACCACGATTGCCGCCAATGTATCGCCGTCATGCCCGGCGATATACAGGCGAAGCTGTTGGGGAACCGTGTTGCCGCCTTCGCCTCTGCCGAACTTATCAGTTCGACATTCCTCGAAAAGCGCCCGGTAGTATTCGCCGTTGTGAATGGCAATGCCGTCCCTCGCCGCGGTTTCGGTGAGGAGGTGGTAAAACACGTCGATGCCCTTTTCGCCGGCATCGCTGACAACAACGCCGCGTTTTTCGGCAAGGGCGACGTTGTAACGCCACTTGGGTTTCATGGCGGCAAGAATTTCCTGCGTGGAAAGGCTTAGATCGATAAGCACCGTGTCCGGTGGCTGGATGTCGGCGGCGGCTTTTTTAAATGAGAAATGGGGAATGGGGAATGGGGAATGGGGATCAGGTGTCCCAGAGGGCGGTGTCTCAACGAACCAGGGTGGATCAAAGCGAATGAAGGCGGCGGTCTTGGGGAGAAAAGGGCGTAGGGCGCGGGCAAGTTCCAGCATCGCCGCCGCTTGCAGCGATGGGTCGGGGGGGAAGGCATCAGGGAGTTCAGGGCCCCAGGGAACGTATGTCATGGAGAGGCACGGTGCGATGCGCCGGGAAAGCGCCAAAAGCGGGCGTGTTCCGCCGTGTTCCCAATCAATGACAAAGGCGTGGGCTGTCCATTCAAAACGGGACTTGAATCTGCCCCACATTGCCGATTGCAAAAAGGAATCGGCATTCTCGCAGGCCGCAAGATCGGTGATGGTTATGTTTCGGATCAGTCCCGTGCTTTTCACCGCTATCGTAATTCCTTATTCATCACACATGAGTTAAACGGCAATGTTTTTATTTCATCTATCCTTATCTCCAAATAATGTAATTTTTTATACCATTCCCTTAATACCATATTTTTATCAACAACATGAATTTCCGCAATTTTGCCGCCAATTTCTATAATTTTATTTTCAATAAACATCATTAACATTTTTCCAATACCCAAATGCCTGTATTCGGGCAATGTTGCCAAGCGTTCTATAAAATAAATAGTATCTTTATAGTGCGAATATCCCGCACAGGCAACTATTATTTCATTTTTCCTATATCCGTACATTGTTAACCCATTATGCAAGAATTTATCGATTCTATCTGAATTGATAAATGCAGGAAATGTCGGGGCATTTTCTTTTGTAAAGCCAAACTGCTGGGCAACCGTAATAAATGACCTATTCAAAATATCTGCTATAACCGCGCCATCATTTACCTCAACAATATCTTCCATAGGAAGTCCCTTTTCTCTTTTCTCTTTTCTCTTTTCCCTTTTCTCAATGCACTTCACCCTCGCTGATGACGCTGGTGCGGACGGGTTTTCCGTCAAGGCAAAGGGTCTTTCCGCCGGATTGCAGGACAAAGCCTTTTACCGCCATCGGATGCGAGAAAAAGGTGTCGATGTCGATCTCGGCGGGGGCTGCGGTCACTGCCGTTCCCTCGGGGAGCAGGCGGGTGCCGGTGGGGGCATCCCCTGCATCAAGCACCTCGCAGCGCTCGGTAGGTGCGCCGTCCGTGCCAGTGCCGCCGTTGTCTCCGGCTGCGAGCAGCATCCCACGGGACTCGATGCCCCGCAGTTTTGCCGGCTTGAGGTTGTAGGCGACGATGATGCGCTTACCCAAAAGCTGTTCCTCGGTGTAAAAACCAACCAGCCCCGAAACTATAGTACGCTCCTCACGCACGCCGCTTAAGCCCTCGCCTGCCTCAAGGTTGATGACGTATAACTTGTCCGCCTTGGGATGGCGCTCCACCTTTTCGATTTTTGCCACCCGCAGATCGACGGTTTGCTCAAAGGTGGGGGCGGGTTTTTCAGAGGTGCTTGCCGCAGATGTTTCGTAAGGCGAACTTGCTTCGCCAGCCGCCTTTTGCCGATCCTTCTGGCTGCCCGAATACCGCTCACGCAGGGTATCGATCAACTCGTCCTCCAGCTTGGCAAAAAGTACCTCGCTGGTTATCGCCGTGCCGTCGGCGAGCCCCCCGGCACTGCCGATGTCCTTCCAGCCAAAACCGGGTCCCAGCGCAAGGCCAAAGAATGCGGCGATCCTTGCGGCGGTGGCGGGCATATACGGCTCTATCAGCACGGCAATGTCCCGTATGACGCACGCCAGATCGTGGATAACCGCCTCCGCCCCGGGGGGATCATCCTTTCGCAGCCGCCAGGGTTCGGCATCCTGAAAATATTTGTTCGCATACGAGGAAAGTTCGAATATCTCGCGGAAGGCATCCCTCAGCTCGGCGCGCTCAAGTTTTTCGGCAATACGGTTTTCATAGTTGGCGACCGTTTCCCACAAAACGGGATCGGGACTGCCGGCGGGCATCTTGCCGTCGTAGTAACGGGTGATGAACGACAGGGTGCGGTTGACGAGGTTGCCCATGTTCCCGATAAGCTCGCCGTTTACCTTCTCCTGAAAATCCGCCCAGGTGAACACCGCATCGGATTTTTCCGGCCTGTTGTAGAAAATGTAGAAACGCCACACATCGGCGGGAATACCCGTCTCCATGGCATCGCTGCCAAAAACACCAACGCCCCGCGACTTGGAAAATTTGCCGCCTTCGTAGTTAAGGTACTCGGTGCTTGACATGTGGTGCAGCATCGTCCACGAATCGCCTGAACCGAGGAGGCTCGACGGGAATATCACCGTATGGAAGGGGATGTTGTCCTTGCCGATAAACTGGAACAGCTCGACATCATCGGGGCTTCTCCACCAGTAATCAACAAATTCACGCCAGTTCGAGAAATTATTCTCCACGGAAATTAAGCGTTGATCGCTTAATCCGTTTACCAGCTCGTCGCCAAGGCAGCCGGTTATTGAAATGTAGCCTATGGGCGCATCGAACCACACGTAAAAGACCTT
>JAISSG010000151.1 GCA_031273185.1 Treponema sp.
TTATAATCCGAATGATGATCAGCAGGGAGTACAGCCCCAACACCGATGTCAGAAAATTCATTACCAAACGCATTATTCCCTCCATGCCTCCGCAACCCCCACGCAGCCTTCCAGCACGCCCAGCGCTTCCTTTTCCGCCTCAAGGCTCAGGCCGGACGCTGCGCGGATTATTTTTTCGCTGCCGTCGCCGTTGCCGGAAAGGTGGATGAACACCGGGCAGGGGCCGGTGTTCCTTGACAGGTAGTTCCGCAGGGGCATGATGCCCTGATCCCGGCCTGCCGCCTCGCCGTCCAGCCTGATGTGGATCGCCTGCAATGGCGGGGCGCTTTGGCTCGCCTGCAAAGACTCAGCCTCTATCGGTTCCGGCATCGCCGACGAATCTGCCATTGGCGCAGAACGCCAATTCACCGGCGGAACCGGCGGCTCTTCCCCGGAACGCGCCTTGCGCCCCGCCGATTTGCTGAGGGCGACAAGGTCGTCAACGCTGGAGACCTTGAGGCTGGGCCTCTGCGGGTTGAGATCGCTGTCGGGATCGAGCCTCCCCTTGAGGGCCACGTATTCGCCTTCGCCCAGGAGGTCGTGGATTCCGCCCCAGACCTTGGCAAAGAACACCAGATCGATCTCCCCCTCAAAGTCCCGCAGTTTCCCGAACGCCATGGTGTTGCCGTTCCTGTCCTTCGTCGTTTGCAGGGAGGCAAGCTCCCCCACCACCGTGTAGTTGCCCTTCTCGGCGGCGGCAAGCCCCGAGCTTTTCAGGTCGGCCATGTAGAGCCAGGCGTTGCGAAACTTTTCCCGCTTGCGGTGGAGCGCCTCTTCCGCCGCTATCGTCGCTCCTGCCTCCCGCATGTCGATCCATTTATCGACAATAAAACTAAACCTGTCCTTCCCCGCCTGATAATCAACCTTGCCCTTGAAAACGGCTATCTCGTCATCGTTCACCCGGTCATCGCAGGTCTCCCAAACCTTGGGGAAAAAAACCATCTCGATCTCGCCGTTGTAGTCCTCCAGCGTCGCATAGGCCATCTTCCCGCTCTTGGCGTTGATGATCTTGACGGCCTTGACGATGCCAACAAGGATGCAGTTTCCCAGCTCCTGGGTTTCCTTGTGACCCAGATCGAACCTCACCGCCTTCTGCCAGAGATCGCGGTGTTCGTCCAGCGGGTGGCCGGACAGGAAAAACCCGATAAGCTGTTTCTCGGTCTTCAGCCACTCCGACTTGCTGACCGTGGGGAATTCCTCGAACACGAAGTCGGCGTATTCCTTCTCGCCCGCTTCCCCGAACAGGCTGGACTGGCCGAATTTTTTCTCGTCCTTCTGCTTCTGGACGTACTCGACCGCCTGCTCCAGATTCCCGTGGAGGTTTTCCCTGCTCATGCCCAGCCGGTCAAACGCCCCGGTCTGTATCAGTTTTTCGATAACGCTTTTGCCAACATGTTTTATATCAACCTTCAACAGGAAATCGAGAAAATCCTTGTAGGGGCCGTCCTGCCGGCAGCGGACGATCTCCTCGGCGGGTGCGTCCCCGATGCCCTTTATCCCCAGCAGGCCGTAGACGATGCGCCCGTCCGCCACGGTAAAGAGCTTGTCGGAACGGTTGATGTCGGGCGGGTCGATGGCGATGCCGATTTTGCGGGCCTCGGCGATGCACTCGGAAAGCTTGTCCTTGTTGGTGCTGTGGATCTCGTTGGTGAGGTTTGCCGCCATAAACTCGGTGGGAAAATTCGCCTTGAGGTAGGCGGTCTGGTACGCCACCACCGAATAGGCGGCGGCGTGGCTTTTGTTGAAGCCGTAACCGGCAAAGGGAACCAGCAGCTCGAAAATGTCGTCGGCCTTTCTCTGGCTGTAGCCCCGTTCCGTCGCCCCGGCTATGAACTGCTCCTTTTCCTTGACCATCTTTTCCATGTTTTTTTTACCCATTGCCCGGCGCAGTTCGTCCGCATGGCCGAGGGTAAAACCGGCGATGGTCCTCGCCACCTGCATGACCTGTTCCTGGTACACGATGACCCCGTAGGTTTCCTTGAGGGTGTCCTCCAGACTGGGATCGGGGTAGGTGATGTCCTGCACGCCGTTCTTGCAATCGATAAACTGGGGGATGAATTTCATGGGGCCGGGGCGGTACAGGGCGTTCAGGGCGATAAGGTCTTCGATTTTGCCGGGCTTGGCCCGTTTCAGCACGTCCCGCATCCCGTCAGACTCAAACTGGAAGACCTCGAAACTCTGCCCCTCGCCGAGCATCTTGAACGCCGCCTTGTCGTTTTCCGGGGCGTTCTCCACGCTGAAACCGGCGTACTTCCCTCCCCTCCTGCGGATAAGCTCCTCGGTGTGCCTGATTACGTCTAACGTCTTGAGTCCCAGAAAGTCCATCTTTACCAGCCCGCACTTTTCCAGGTGGTTCATGTCGTACTGGGTGGCGATGGCCCCGGTCTTGGTATCCTTGAACATGGGGACAAAGTTGTGCAGTTCCGACTTGCCAATCACCACGCCGGAGGCATGGAGGCTGGAGTGGCGGTTCAGTCCCTCCAGCTTGCGGGCAAGGGAAAAGAGTTCGGTAAACCGGGAGTCCGCCTCCAAAGCCCGCAGGCGGGGCTCTTCCTCAAACGCCTCGTTCAGGGTGATTTTCGGCCTGAAGGGAATGAGCTTGGATATCATGTCCGATTCGGGTATCGATATGCCCAGCACCCGCGCCACGTCCTTGATAACCGCCTTGGCCCCCAGCGTCCCAAAGGTGATGATCTGGGCGACCTTGTCCGTGCCGTATTTTTCAGTAACGTACCTGATTACATCGTCCCGCCCGTCGTTGGCGAAATCAATGTCAAAGTCCGGCATGGTGACACGCTCCGGGTTGAGGAAGCGCTCGAACAGCAGCCCGTACTTGAGGGGATCGATGTTGGTGATACGCAAAGCGTATGCGGCGATAGAACCAGCCCCCGACCCACGACCCGGCCCGACGGGAATGCCATGCTCCCGCGCCCAGTTGATAAAATCCGCCACGATGAGAAAGTAGCCGGTAAAGCCCATCTTGATGATAACGCCCAGCTCGTACTCAAGCCGCTCTTGTGCCGCACGCCACTGTTCCCCGCCCTCGGCTTTTTCTGCGGGGTAACGCTGGGCAAGACCCTCGGTCGCCAGATGCTGCAGGTACTCGTCGGCGGTGGCGAAACCGGCGGGGATGTCACAGTCGGGCAGGTAGCCGGGAAGGTCTTTCACGGTGATTTTCGGGATGTCGGCAACGCAGCGTTCGGCGATGCGGACGGTGTTGGCGATGGCCTCGGGGTATTCGGGGAACAGGGCGGCCATCTCGTCGGCGCTCTTGAAGTAGAACTGGTCGCCGTAGTATTTTTTCCGCTTTTCCTCGGTACGGGTTTTGCCGGTGCCGATACAGATAAGCACGTCATGGGCGACGCGATCCTCGCGGTTAAGGTAATGCACGTCGTTGGTTGCCACCAGCGGGATGCCGGTCGTGCGGGAGATGGCGGCAAGCTCCCTTGTAATGTCGCGCTGGGAAAGGTTGCATTTCAGCGTATCGGCGGGGATGCCGTGATCTTGGATTTCAAGGTAGAAGTTGGGGTTTCCCTGCTCGTCAGAACCGAACAGGTCGCGGTAGCGCAGCGCCTTCTGTTCCGCCTCGGCAGTCTTGCCCGCCCGGATAAGCCGGGGAATTTCGCCGGAGACGCAGGCAGAAAGGGCGATAAGCCCGCCGTGGTAGCTGGCAAGCAGTTCCTCGTCGATCCTTGGCCGGTAGTAGAAGCCCTCGGTATAGGCAAAGGAGCACAGCCTGACGAGGTTGCCGTAGCCCTCGCGGTTTGCCGCCAGCAGGATCAGGTGGTAGTATTTGTTCTCGTTCTCGTTGCCCTTTCTTTCAAGGCGGCTCGTGGGCGAGACGTACACCTCGCAGCCGATTATCGGTTTTACCGGGTTTTTCCGCTTCTCGCAGGCGGCGATAAACTCCATGATGCCGAACATACTGCCGTGGTCGGTCAGGGCGAGGTGGGTCATCCCCAACTGCTCGGCCCTGTCCGCCAGGTTCGCCACCGACACCGAGGCATCCGCGAGGGAGAAGTCGGAATGGACGTGGAGATGCACAAAACCAGCCATGAGTATGGCATATTACCGTGAAAACGGAGAAATGTACAGGGAAGGGAGGCAAGAAAGACCTCTTTTCTCCTTTGCAAATTGTCTGTTAATTGCTTCCCTTGTCTTTCTTCTTGGCTTTCTTGTCTCCCCGCTTTTCTTTCAGCGTCTTTTTGGGCTGCTTCTTGGTTTCCTTTTTGTGCATTATATGCTCGGCCATGGTATCCCTCCTCCTTGGAACTTAGATAGTATAAAATAATACAATAACCGGGCGTTGTCTATAGGCCGCATTGCCTCACGTTAAATCTAACCGAAAAAAGACGATGCCTCACGTTAAATGATCTAACCAAGGGAACCGAAGAGCAACGGCTTCATGCCTTGCTTGACAACAAACACCGGAACAGGCTCAGCCAGGGAAGGAAGTTTATCTATGGCCTGCTG
>JAISSG010000001.1 GCA_031273185.1 Treponema sp.
TCGTTTTTCATGAAATAATTTTTTAACTCTCCCCTGCCTATTTTTCAGGCTTTTCTTACGGCATAGCCATCAGTACATGACCACCGCCAAAGGCGGTGGATTTCTAATTTTCATTAAACAAGTAATTTGTCTTGGCGTTTCACATACCGTCCAAACAAATTTACCGGCGAAGTGAAAGTGCCGCCACAGTACCAATACCGTGGTAGCGCAGATACGCTTCAATGCCTTCGATGATTTCGATCATCGTCTGAGGATGGGCAAAGGTGGCGGAGCCAACCTGTACCGCCGCCGCCCCTGCCATAAGGAACTCCAGCGCATCATCGACGCTGGCTATGCCCCCCAACCCGACAACGGGAACGGGCGCAATCTCGCCGCAGAGTTCCCACACCATGCGCAGGGCGATGGGCTTGATCGCCGGACCGGACAGACCCGCGCTTATGTTGTCAAAAACCGGCTTGCGGTTTTTCAGGTCTATTGCCATCGCCTTGAACGTGTTTACCAGCGAAAGGGCATCGGCACCGGCACTGACGCAGGCACGGGCGACGGCAACCACATCGGGGGCGTTAGGCGACAGTTTTACCATGAGCGGCTTTGCGCCGAGGGCGCGGCGAACTGGCGCAACCACCGATGCCGCGGCTTCGGGGTCAAGGCCAAAGGCCATGCCGCCCGCCTTCACGTTGGGGCAGGAGATGTTAAGCTCAACCATGTCAATAGAAGTTGCGTTTAACAGCGCCGCGCCTTCGGCATATTCCTCCACGGTGGAGCCGGAAAGATTTGCGATGACCGCAGGGCCCAGCGACCGCAGTCGGGGCAGCTCGTTTTCGATGAAGGCGGGAATGCCGGGGTTTTCCAGCCCGATGGAATTCAACAGACCTGACGGGGTTTCCCAGATGCGGATGCCGGTATTGCCCTCTCTGGGATTCAGCGTCAGCCCCTTCGTGCAGATACCGCCCAGACGGGAAACGTCCAGTATCTCGGCGTACTCGCTGCCGTAGCCAAAAGTACCCGACGCCGCGATGACGGGGTTTTGCAAACGCACACCGGCGATGGTAACGGAAAGATCAGTCATCGAAGATCAGCTCCTGTGCATTGAAGATCGGGCCGTCGGCGCAACAGCGGCGGTTTCCGCTAACGGTCTTTACCGTGCAGCCAAGGCAGGCCCCCACACCGCACGCCATGCGCCGCTCCAGACTGACAAAGCAGGGAACGGCGGCGGCGGTGCATTTTGCCGCAACCGCTTGTAACATGGGTTCAGGCCCGCAGGCGCAGACCGCCGCATAGTTCTGCGGCTCAAGAAAATCGGGGATGCGGCCCTTATGCCCTGCCCTGCCGTCCTCGGTTGCGATAACAACCCGGTCGGCATTTAGCAGGGCTGTCCCCAGCAGGGCGTTTTTTTCTTCCTTGTTTCTAAAACCGGTCTTAAAACCGGCATACAGATCATAATCGCGCCTCGACGATTCGCCGAACAAGGCCCCCAGCGGGGCAATCCCTATGCCGCCGCCGATCAGGGCAATAGGTTTGCCGTCGTTTTTTATTTTTGACAAAAAATCTTTCCATGTGTTTCCCAGCGGGCCGGTAAGTTCCGCTTCCTCGCCAATCTGCATATCCGCAAGTTCCAGCGTTCCCCTGCCCCGCCGTGCGATCAAAAAACTTACGGTGTCGGATTCCCACATCGCCACGCTGACAGGCCGTCCCAAAAAAACGGAACTTCGTCTGGGCCGTATCATGAAAAACTGCCCCGCCCCTGATTTTGCAAGTTTTGCCCGACCGGAGCTTGCACAGGCAAAATCCAGCCTAAACAGTTCTTTATTGATAGAAGTATTATCGATTAATTCGCAGAACAGGCTTTGCTTTTTCATTTTGCCGCCGCCCGTATCGCATCACGCATCGCAAGTGCCGCAGTGCGGGCTGCCTCCGCTGCAAATGCGTTTGTCGCCTGCAATTCATCGCCACCGGATTTTTTCAGTTCGGCGTTCCATGCGGTGATTATTGAACGAGAGGCATTTACCACGCCGCCGTTGCCCTCCCGCAGCAGCAGCGCCGCATCATCCGCCGCGCCGCCCTGCGCCCCGTAGCCGGGGATAAGGAAAAACAGCGCGGGGTAATTCCTGCGAATATCGGCGGCTTCCTCCCGCTCGGTGCAGCCGAGAACCGCGCCAAAGGCCCCGTAACCGTGCTTGCCTGAATGCGCGGCGGCAAGTTCCGCAAGCCGGTTTCCCACCGCATGGTAGAGGCGGTTTCCGTTGTCGCCATGCTTCAGTTCAAGGTACTCAAAATCCCTCATGCCCTTGTTGCTGGTACGCATCAGCACAAACGCCCCCTTGCCGCTGCTTTCCGCATAGCCAAGCCAAGGCTCGATGGAGTCCATGCCCATGTAGGGGGAGAGGGTAACAAAGTCCGCCTCAAAGTCACCGGCAAAGTGGGCTTTCGCATAACGCAGGGCAGTGTCGGCGATGTCGCCGCGTTTGATGTCAGCGATGACAATGCCGCCCTTGTCGCGGATAAGTTTAAGCGTTTGGGAATACGCGGCAAGACCGGCAAGCCCCATTTCCTCGTAGTAGGCGATCTGCACCTTGTAGCAGGCCGCCGCGTCAAACGTTGATTCGACGATTGCCCTGTTAAAAGCCAGAACCGCATCCGCATCAGAAGCAGCCCTGCGTCGCTCGGCGGGGGGGACGTAGTCCGCAGCGGTGTCAAGCCCGACGCACACATGGCCCTTTGCGGCAACCGATTCAAACAGCCGGTCGATGTTAAGCATTTCCGTCCCCCGCAAAAACAATGCGCCCAGCGTTAAGTGTCATTACAACCTTTCCCTTTAGTTCCCTTCCGGCAAAGGGGCTGCACTTTCCCCTCGACCTGAATTGTTCCGGCTTGACCTTCCACGCAGCATGGGTGTCAGCAATAACAAGGTCTGCCCGCAGCCCCTCGGCGATTCTGCCCCTGTCCTGCAAGCCGAGAATCCGCGCCGGATGTGCGCTTAACAGTGCGGAAAGCCGCCGCATCTCCGCCGCAGAATCGGCGTTTGGCGCAATTTGCGACAGGCAGATCGCAAAGGCGGTTTCCAGTCCGCTAAAACCGGGTGCGCCCGCCGCCTTGTCCGCCTCGCTGTGCGGCGCGTGATCCGTGGCAATGGCATCGATGGTGCCGTCATTGATGGCGGCGATTATCGCCATGCGGTCAGCCTCGGATCGCAGCGGCGGATTTACCCTGCCGTAACTTTCATCCCCCATGCGCTGTGCGTCTTCCTCCGTCGCGCCGATGTGGTGGGGCGTTGCCTCGCAGGTAAGCGTAAAACCGTTAGCCTTGTTCTTTTTTGCCGCGCGGATAATTTCCGCCGCCTCTTGTGTCGAGACATGGGCGATGTGGACATGGCAGCCCGCTTTTTTCCCCAGCTCAATGGCGCGGCGCACGGCGACATTCTCCTCCGTGCGCGACCATTGCGAACGGGGACCGCCAGCTTTTTTCTGCGCCTCCGCTTCCGGCCCGCCAAAGTCGCAGTGGCAGGAAACGGGTATCCCCAGCCGCCTCGCCTCGCCCATCGCCGCAAGAAACAGGCTGTCATCGGCAATGTCCCTGCCGTCCTCCGAAAGCATCAGCGGCAACACACGGCTGCCTGCATCGGCGTTAGGCACATCCACAATCCCGGAAAGTTCCCTGCCTTCCATCCCTTTGGTCAGCGACAAGACCGGGTACAGATCGATCAAGGCGGCAATGTCGCTGCGGGCTTTCAGGGCGATGGCACTGTCGAGCGTGTCGATTACCGGCTTGGTGTTTGCCATGCAGACCACGGTAACAAAGCCGCCCGCCACCGCAGCAAGGGAAGCGGATTCCAACACTTCCTTTTCGGGAAAACCCGGCTCGCGGAAATGGGCATGCAGATCGATAAACGCGGGCATCAGCACGGCGGACGGGGCAAATCTTTTGCCGTCGATGATCATATTCGCATCGGGGATATTATTCGCATCGTGCAAAATATTTTTGATAACACCATTTTCAACAATAAGGGAGCCAAAAAAAGCGTTGCCTTCGTCAACTATCCAAAAATCCCGCAAAACAACCCGCAAATCCCTAGCCCTCGCAATTCCTCATTAGTTAATTCTTAATTATTAATTCTTCACTGTTACTTGTTACCTGTTATTCGTTATTTCCCTAAAATCGCTGGCCGATCGTATCTCATCGCAGTATTCGCAGCGGTAAGTTTGCAGTTCGGGGTTTTCAAGGTGAAAGATGTGGGGAACGTACTTTTCGGTGGAGGTGATACAGCGGGGGTTTTTGCAGATCAGCACGTTTTCTACCCTGTCGGGGATCTGGAGCTTAATTTTCTTGATGATAACCTGGTTTTCGATAACATTCACCGTTATGTTGGGATCGATCAGCCCAAGGACATCAAAATTAATGGAAATGCTCGTATCAATTTTGATAATGTCCTTTTTACCCATGATTTTTGAATTGGCGTTTACCACAAAGGCAACGGTATACGGTGCCTTGTCAAGGCCAAGCCAGTTAAAAATCCGTATGCCCTGCCCCGCCTTGATATGATCGATGACAATCCCATTTTTTACTTTTTCTATGTTAAGCATCGCTAACCCCCAGGATAGACACCAGCAAGGCCATGCGGACGTACATCCCGTATTTTGCCTGCCTGAAGTAAGCGGCCCTGGGGTCCTCATCCACCTCCACGGCAATCTCGTTCACGCGGGGCAGGGGGTGAAGAACGACCATCTCTTTTTTCCCCAAGGCCATTTTCTCCTTGCTGAGAACGTAAGTGTCCTTCAGGCGGATATAGTCTTCCTCGTTGAAAAAACGCTCCCGCTGCACCCGCGTCATGTACAGCACGTCAAGCTGGGGCATGGATTCCTCAAGGCTTCGGGTTTCCCTAAAATCAATGTTCAGTTTTTGCAGGTGGCGGACAATGTATTCGGGAAGGGCCAGTTCCTCCGGCGAAATAAAGACCATGCTGATATTCTCGTAACGCGCCAGCGCCTTTGCCAGGGAATGGACGGTGCGCCCGAATTTGAGGTCGCCGCAGTAGCCAACAACAAGGTTTTTTATGTCGCCGCGCAGCCGCCTGATGGTCAAAAGATCGGTCAGGGTCTGGGTTGGATGATGATGGCCGCCGTCCCCGGCGTTTATCACCGGAACTGGCGAGTAGCGGGACGCCAACAGCGAGGAGCCTTCTTTTGGATTACGCATAACAATCGCGTCGGCATAGCTCGCCGCCATGCGGATAGTGTCGGCGAGGCTTTCGCCCTTGGCCGCCGAACTGGAGCCGGGCTCGGCAAAGCCAAGGTAGCTTCCCCCCAGCCGCAGCATCGCCGCCTCGAAACTCAGGCGGGTCCTGGTGCTTGGCTCAAAGAAAAGGGTCGCCAGGAGCTTGCCCCGGCAGCTTTCCCTGAGGAATTGTTCATCGGTTTCGATTTTTTCGGCGAGAACAAACAGCCCTTCCGTCTCCTCAAGGCTGAAATTCCCCGGCTCAATCAGGGATCGCCCCTTCAGCATTATCTTTTCCTGCTAATGACACGGAAGGCGGCTGACATGGCTTGATGCTACCAGAAATCTGTATTTTTGGCAAGGGGGGTGAAGAAATGAGGAATGGGGAATGGGGAGTGGCATCCCTATTCCCAGTCCTTTGGGTGAGGTATAATATACATCCATGCAAGCTGATAAGGTTCGCCTCATCAAGATTGCCTCGCTGACCGCGCTGTTCGGCAACATTGCTCTGGCAGCGATAAAGATCGGGACGGGGATTTACGCGGGGAGCCTGGCGGTTATCGGCGACGGCATAGATTCCTCGATGGATGCGCTTATCGCGGTTATGGCCCTGATCGTGGCAAAGACCATTTCCCGTCCCGCCGACGAGGACCATCCCTGGGGGCACGGCAGGGCGGAAACCGTGGCGACCACCCTGCTCTCCTGCATGCTTTTTTTCGCCGGGGGACAGCTTGTCCTCAATTCCGCCAGGGACATCATTTTCGGCGCGCAGCGGGAGGTTCCTTCCCTGGCGGCGCTGGTCGTGACGGTTGTATCGATAGCAGGCAAACTGCTGCTTGCATGGTCGCAGCACCTGTTCGGGAAGAAGGCCGATTCCCCCATGCTCAAGGCAAACGCGAAAAACATGTCCGCCGATGTGCTGCTTTCGGCGGGGGTGCTGATCGGGCTGGGGCTTTCCATGATCCTTGGCATCGGTGTTATCGATTCGTGGGCTGCGGCGCTGGTGGGCCTGTGGGTCATCAAGTCCGCCCTGGGCATTTTCATGGAAGCCAATCTGGAACTGATGGACGGGGGTTCGTACAGGGCCTATTACCAGGTGGTATTCGAGGCGGTCAACTCGGTCGAGGGGGCGGGGAATCCCCACCGCGTGCGGATGCGGCGCATAGCCGGGCTGTGGGACATCGACATCGACATCGAGGTTCCGCCCAACAAAACCGTCATCGAGGCGCACTGGATCGCCTACAAAGTCGAGAATGCGATAAAGGCGCGGGTGGAAAACGTCTATGACATCATGATCCACGTCGAGCCGGAAGGAAACCTGGAAAACGAGGGCTACGGCCTTTCCGAGGAAAGCCTGAAATCGGGGAATAATTCATGAAATATATATTTTTATTTGCCCTGCTTTTATGCTCTTTCCCGGTCTTTGCAGACAGAGCGGCATATTCTCAAAAAAGGTCAATTACTATTGAATCGGAAAACTATACCGTCACCCATGTCCATGATTGGTCGGATGCAACACGCGGCGAGCGGATGAAAATGTATTTCAGTGAAAATCAGGACATTTTTACCGATCAAAACACCTATGCATATATTGAATGTATAAGTAAAAGTACCAACAGGGTAATTTTCCGCATTCCCAGCCCGGCATTGACGCATTTATTTATCGCCCCCGATGAAAAATATATTGCCGGTATTTCGAACATCATGCTTTACAATCCTTATCAATTGGTAATATTGGATATGGATGGCACAATTATTAAGAAAAGACATTTTTCTTCAGTGGAAGCAAAAATGACCGATGATGATTTTATTATTTTTAAAGAAAGATTCTCAAAAACATTTGCTATATTGCAATTACGCAAACAAATATATTATAGAGAACCATTTTATTTTTTAGACTGCTTTTATCTTGGTATGCCAAACATAGACTCGGAAGCATATAGATATTTAGCGAGATTTCGTGGCACAAATCATTTGTCAGGAAATATTTCTGAATCAATAACTAATTTTGTTTTCTGGTTTAATGAAGCAGTTCCAGGTTTACGATTTCATTATCAAGAGAACAGATTGTTTTCAATAAGTATTAATGACAGAAAAAATCAGCGGATAGAAATACCAATAGAAGAGAGCAATATGTAGTTATGAAAAGGAAATATTGTAATATCCAAAAAGACTTGACATCTTGATCACACAAGCCAGGGGCCGGCACCCTCGCGGAACCGCCAAGGCGCGAAGAATAACCACGGGCGCGTGTACCGCGCCCTGCCCTTGTCTTTACAAGGGCAGCAGGCGCACATGTTTCGTAAAAGCCTCAAATGCCTTTGTCTGCGGTTACCTTATCAATATCCTCTGATCCGCCTTTTGCGGCATCAATTTTTTCCCCGGCAGTTTTGACCATGGATTCCGAGACTTTTCCCTTGGGGGAAATCTTTTTTGTGGATTTTATGTACCCGTCGAGTTCAGGATCGTCAGGTTCTATAAACCTAAGCCGCACGGTGGGGCTGGAAAAACCCGGCATGGTGATAACCTCAAAGTAGTAGGCTTTGCCCGGCGCCAGGTCAGCTTCGATAATCCACCAGTTATTGCTTCCAGCCATAAAGTAGTGGGTTCCCGCTCTCACGTGGAGCATCAAGCATTCCCTGCCGCCGATGTTCGAAAGAAACATATCGCTGTCCCAGAGGGAAAATTGAGTGCCTACGGTAAGCCCCCCGCCTGTAAAAGTTACCCCCGAACCGGGCATAACAAAATAAACTGTTGCGGTGGTATCATCCGGCTCCAGGGTTTCCGCAGGCGGCACGGAACTACAACCGAGAAGCGCTATTCCCAGAGAGAGCATTCCAGCAACGATCACGAAACCTGTTATTTTTCGCATAAGGCACCTCCAAAGACATAGATAGCATTTGCGGCTACTTCAAAACTTCAGTTCTGAAATAGCCTCAGCAAGCACAGACACCGTATCAAAAAAACCAAAACCTGTCAAGCATCGGCATCCCGGAGACACGCTGGTTTTACGCCTCCCCAAACACGGTTATCTTTCCCCAGTCGATGGCTGCGCCGTCCGCCGCAATACCGGCAGTCTGGGCATCTTCCAGGGCGGCGGCCTCCCGCGCCCGTGCCTGATACACCAGCCCCATTATCTGGATAACGACCGGGGGGGTCATGGCAACCGTGGCGACAATGCCGACGGCGTAGGTCATCAAGTCCCGCCCCGCACCCTCGGCGACACCCATTGCAAAGGGCAAGAGGAACGTGGCGCTTATCGGGCCGGAGCACACGGCACCCGAATCAAAGGCGATGCCGCTGAATATCTTTGGCACGAAAAAACTGAGGAAGAGGGCAAAGGCATAGCCGGGGATCAGTATCCACAGCAGGGGAATGCCCAGCAGTATCCTTGTCATGCTGATAGCCATAGCCAGAGCCATGCCGACGGCAAGCCCCCGGTTCATCATCTTTACGGTGATCGCCCCCTCGGAAATTTCCTCAACCTGCTTGTTGAGCACGTACACATCCGGCTCTGCGGTAACGATGAAGTAACCTATCAATGTGCCGAAAGGGATGAGCACCCATTTGAAAGACGAGGCGGCAAGCTGGGAACCCAAAAACTGCCCCGCCGGAATAAAGCCCGCGTTCACCCCGGTAAGAAACAGCACCAGCCCGATAAGGGTATAGAGAAAACCCACCATGATTCTGCCAAGCTGGTGGCGGTGGAAACGCCGCGAGATGAGCTGGAACACGATAAAGCAAAACAACAGACAGCCCATCGCTATCGACACGTCTTTGAGGAGATGGGGAACTTCAATTGCGAACGATTTGACCACGTCCAGCGACGTTACCGCCTCCCGTACCGGGGTTGTTTCCAGTTGCATCGCGGAGGGCTTGTAGAAAATGCCCAAGAGAAACATTGCCAGCGTGGGGCCGACAAGGGCAAGGGCAGTGAGGCCAAAGCTGTCGTCGAGGGAGTCCTTGTCGCTGCGGACATACGCCACGCCAAGGCCAATCGCCAAAATGAAGGGCACCGTGATGGGGCCGGTGGCAATGCCGCCTACTTCAAACGCAATGGGGACGAAGATGCCGGGGGCGAAGTAGCATAAACCGAAGATTATCGCATAGAACACGATCAGTAAAATCGAAAGCCTGATTTTGAACAGGGTACGCAGCACGGCGACAACGAGCATAAACCCCACCCCGGCTCCAACGGTAAGTATCAGATACCAGTAGGGGATTGCCCCATCCATCTGCTTTGCCAGGACCTGCAAATCCGGTTCGGCAACGGTGACGATCATTCCCATCGAAAAGCAGACAATGCCAATCAGCAGCAGGTTTGAGGTTTTGGTAAGCTGGATGCCGACGCCTTCCCCCATAGGGGTCATCGCCATATCCACGCCCATAGTGAAAAAACCTATCCCCAGAATGAGCAGCGCCGACCCGCCCAGAAACATCAGCACCGTTGCCGTGGTCATGGGCACCAGCACCGTTCCGGCGATAAGCACAATGATGGTGAT
>JAISSG010000021.1 GCA_031273185.1 Treponema sp.
GGCTGAAGAACATATGCAGATGCTGAAACAAACACCAGAGCGAATCGTGAAATATTTCAAAGATCCGGCAATACAATATGCCGCTTAAGTTTAAATATATATTGCCGGGTCAATAATGAAATAGTAAACAATAAGCCTGAAGGTTTTGGAGAAGATAATGAAAATAAATATGACGTAATATATTTAATAAAGCCATTAGAGACAAAAGATGCAATAAAGGAAATAAAAACAAGAGACGGTGTTGACAAAATGTTTGAAGGAAAAAATGTATTATATATATCAAGGTTAATTAAAAATTTAAGTAAAAGTTATTTCTCAAAAATGATTGATACGCCAATTTATCAAAATATAACGATAAGGAATTGGAATACGACAAAAAAATTATATGAATTAATGGAAATGAATAATGAGTAAAATAATAGTGTACGCACCCACTTCACATAACAGGACTGTAAACGCTTCGCCGTCTGTCCGGCGGCTTGGGCTGCGTTCGGCTAGGTCGGTCGCTTCGCTCGCTCCCACGCCTCACTCCGCCACAGTTTGCCAGCCCTGGACTTTGCTTCGCAAAGCCCTTATTCGGGCTGGAAAACCGTCGTTTACAACCGGGAACGCTGGGTGTTTGTTTCATGTGCCGTGGCCGGTCGTGGCTGGCTTAATAGTGGGTTTCCATCGCCTGGAAACGTTCGCGGACTCTTTGCAAAAAGACCAGTTCGCGGTTGATGATTTTCCGATAGTCAAGCTCGCCGGCCCCTATGCGATGGGCCTCGTCCTCCCAGAACTGTACCTTTTCCAGGTTGATAAAATAAAAACGCCGCTCCTGCGCCTTTTTCGCCCATTCCAGCGCGGCATCCCAATAGTACAACGCCGTGCGGTAACAGGTTTCGGCGGTTTCCAGGCTTTCGAGGTTCTGGTCCCTCCAGGGGGCGTTGTAGAAATAGGCGCGCCGCTTGTTCCACTTGTTTCCCAAAAAAAGGTACTGCTCGATCATCTTGAGGTTGATGTGCATATTGAACAGGTAGCGGTATTTTTCCCACTGGGTCTCGTTCTCGATCAGGGCAAGGGCGTAGAGCGGGTTGGCAAAATCGGCTGCAAGCGCCTTTTCCAGCCAGTAGATGTTTTCCATGGTGTCATCGGGGTACTGGATGTGGTGCAAATGGTACAGCCGGTAGTACTGCTCTTTGTAGGTCACGTAATAGGCATCAAGCGGGGCAAGCGCCGAAGCAAGAACGAGGCACAAGATGGCAATTTTTAGCGACTTCAACATGCCCCCTAGATCAAGTGCGTTTTACAACACAAACCCCTACCCAACCAATGGCGGTTTACGACGTTCAGCCGCAGGCTGAATGTAGCGGCAAAGCCGCGCCGTAAACCGCTACGCCTAACGACGTTTTAATGGCGTATACACTCAAATATCGGCATTTTTGACAGGGAATCCCAGACGTTTTCGGCAACTTTTCCGGGCCTTGCGTCGTTTTTCAGCGCCATGCGGACAAAAAGGCCGATTGCCTCGCCGCTGGCCCGGAAGCGGGGAAAAAAGCGGCAAGTGCGGGCCGCCGCTGGCGAATTTCTGCCCCAACAGGGAAGGCAAGTGCTGGTTCCGCTGCCGCCGCTCCCTTCAAAAACAGCAAAATTACCGAGCTTTTCCACATTGCCCCCACGATAAATGACCAGAAAAATCTCCAGAAATCTGCCAATTATGGATACAAAACCTATGGAATATTTGTTATAGTATAAGCAAGATCGATGATTCCCACAAAATTTTGGTTTCTTTGTGGGAAGATCGGGCTTTCAAGGGATGCCGGTGCCGGAAAAAACTATTCCGTTTCGACTATATGCCCAGATTCTCATTTTTTCTGCCCTCGTTGCCTTGGGAGCGCTAATTCTATGGCCGGTGCAGCAGGCGGCCTATGGCGGAATGGTCAACATCCGCGACAACCTGATAAGCATGCTGGAAAACAGGATAGGCAGGAAAATTCGGTATTCGTCGATAAGCCCCACGATTTTCGGCTCCTTTGACGTGAGGAACGTCCGCATAGTGGGCGAAGACGAGGAGGCGGTTCTTGCCGTGTCCCGCTTTCGGGTTGCCTACTCCCTGCTGGATCTTTTCCGGGGGAGGTTCCAGTCGATACGTTCCGTCCATGTTGACACCCCGGTCATCGACTTCAACCTGGAGCGGGATTATGACCTTCTGCGCTTGTTTGAGGGCAACGGCTCGGGGCCGGAAGGCTCCGCGAAGAGCTTTGCCGAAATGCTCCCCGACAAACTCGTGCTGCGGGTGCGAAACGGGAAGTTCCTGATAAGCACCTCCGGCGATCAGTTTGAGTTTGACATGGTGAACCTGGCCACGGAGATAGGCGAAAAACGGATTGTCCTTGAAGTCAGGTGGGTTGGCGGCCTTACGATAGCCAGGCTGATTGGCGAGCCGGTGAGCGTCCGGCTTGGCATGAGGATAAGCGGTTCCTGCGGGACCGATCTGGAAGAAGGGGAAGCCGTTTTTAGCATTTCGTCCATCACCGGCGATGCGCAGAGTTCCAGCCCCGTTGCCTTTGGCCTGTTGATGCACGACGGCACGGTTAATTTCTGGAAAATGCCCGACAATCTCCCCCTGAATTTTTCCCTTGCCTACGGCATCAACGACGGCTCGGTCGACGCGGAAATGAGATGCCGGGATTTCATGCTCCGCGATTTCCTCTCTTTTTCCGGCGGCCTGGAAAATGCCCGGCAGCTTCTGGACGTAGTCAGTTCAGGCACGGCTGCTTTTTCCAGAAGCGATGAAGGGAAGCTTGGTTATTCCGTAGACATGGCGGGCGCCGTTCAGGCCGACGGTTCCCTGTCGTATCGGGGGACGGCATTTGAACTGCGCGCCGCCGGCGACGAGGCGGGTGTTCATGTTGACTCGTTTCGCCTTTCCATGCCCAAAACCGCCGATACCCGCTCGTCCTTTTACGGCAACGTCGGCTTTGCCGGGGACGTGGGCTTTAATCCCCTTGCCCCGGACGGCATGCTTTCGCTGGGCAGCTTCAGCCTATCGGGTGTCAACGGCGTTGACGCGAACATTCTTGTCAGCAGCAGCAAAGGAAAGATAAATTTCTTTTCCGAGACCGTGCGCATGGGTTCGGTTGAGCTGGTCGCGCTCAATGTCCTTGTGCAGCCTGACAAAAACGACCTGGGCATTGCGGTTTCCGCCCTGAGGTTCACGGACGTTGAATCGCATGACAACGTCAGGCTGGGAACCTTGTCCCTGGAAGGGGCCATGCATTCCGATTCCGTGTCACGGCGCCTTGATGCCAGCCTTCGCCTGGATTCGTTTCCGATGGGAGATCTTGCCGAAATGGCCATGCCATTCGTAAACGCCTCATTCTTCCCTGTCCCCTTGGACGTGCTGCTTCACAACGTCTCGGTCACCACGGAGGTTTTCTTATCCACGGACTTTGTTAATCTTTTGTACAACGCCCCCCGCGTGGTTTTTGCAAGCGATGCGGGCAGGGGCTTTATGGGGCTTGTCTCGCTGTCCGGCACCGACCGCCGCTTTGAATTGAGCGAGGGCCGCTTTGTTTTTGGGGAGGAAGCCGTTTTGGTGTCTTGCCGCGCGGAATTTCCCGGCGCGGGCGACCTGGGCTTTTCCGTAAACGCCAATTACCGGGACCTTTGGTACTCTGTTAACGGGGCTGTCGTTCGGGGGGTATCGGCAGACATTCGAGGCTCTTACGGCCTTGACATGAAGCTCGCCGCGTCCGGCGGCGGCTATTCCGGGTATATGCGCGCTGACGGCTTCCCTCTGCCATTTATTGGGGAGTCGGCGCTTCTCTCGTTTTCCGCGAGGCTGCGCTATGACTCGCCTAAGTCCTGGTACGTAAATTTGGAGCACCTTGAGACGCTGAACATCGCAAGCCCTGTTGGCCTGGCGCAGTTCGTCATAACCGGGATCGCCAATCAGGACGGGATCATTTTTCCGCTGATGAGTTACAGCGACAGGTTTGGCACGCTTGACGGGAAGGCGAGTATATCCTGGGCGGATGATTATTCCCGGTTTAACGGGGTAGTTTCCATCGGGCAGGAAGGCGAGATGTACCGCGCTGACGGGAACTTCGCGGACGGCCACCTTGATCTTGCTGTTTTGGGATCATCCATGCGGCTTGACAGGATATTCGCCAGCCTGAGCAATACCCTCGCCGACGGGGACATCCGCGTTTCCTGGGATTCTATCGATTCCTTCCGCGCGGAATTTAACCTTTCTTCGGTAAACGGGAGGATGTTGAACCGGCAGTTTTCGGCAAGCGCCCGGGCGGTGCTGGATGACAGGGAATTTTCCCTCAGCGGCCTAAGGTTCAACTTTGCGGGCATCGATGGCTCGGTGCCGCAATTCACCGTGAACGGCGCGAGCGGGCTTGCGGAAACGAGCGCCGAGCTGAAGGGCGTTGTCGGCGGGAAGGAGCTGGAGGGGAGCTTTGGGATTGAGGCAAGCTTCAAGCCCATCCGCACATGGATGCAGATCGGCGAGGCGTTGCAGTCGTTTTCCGGCACGGCGAATTTTTCCCGTCTCAGGTACGGCAACTCGGAACAGCCTCAGCCCTTTCCCGTCAGCTTTTCCCGCAGGGGCGGCGAGCTTTCCGTGAACGGGGGCCCCCGAAACAGCCTTCGCATGCAGATGGACAGCGACGGCAATTTTTACGCGGGCCTTTCAAACCCTTTCCCGGTGCGGGGAACGGTTGCCGGCAGCATCAGGAACAACACGATTAACGCCCGCTGCGGCGATCTGTACATTGACATGGGCGGGCTGTTTGAGCTGCTGCCGGACAGCCCGGACATCTACCTGACCGGCGGGTACGTAAACGCGGCGGTAGACATACGGGGCTCGTTCACCGACCCTGAGTTCTTTGGCTATGCCAGGGGAACCAGCCTGCGGTTCAGGATACCGGGCTTCATACCGCAGGATCTTCGCCCGATTCCGTTCAACGTGGCAATAGAGGGGAACGAGATGCGTTTTGGCCCGGTGGCTGCCACCGTTGGAAACGGCGCGGGGACCGTCGGCGGCTGGTTCCGCTTTGACCGCTGGATACCGAACATATTCAGCCTGGATATCCTCGTCCCGAGGGAAACCCCCATCCCCTACCGTTATGACAACATCGGCTTTCTCGCCCACGGCGACGTGTCAGGCAGGCTCGACATTTCCATGGAAAATATGGCTATGGACGTTACCGGCGACCTGTACGCCAACAACACGGAACTCAGCATTAACTCGGATGAAATGATAATGGCCCAGAAGAGGGACGTTTTTGCGGAGCAAAAGATACCCGTTGTCACGAACCTCGCGATCAGCACGGGGCCGATGGTGGAATTCTTCTACCCGGACTCCCGGTACCCCATTCTCAGGGCCACCCCGGACATGGGAACGAAGGTATACCTTTCAGTCGATTCGATGACGCGGCAGTTTTCCCTGACAAGCGACGTAAAGATACGCAGCGGGGAGATGTTTTACTTTGAGCGGAGCTTTTACATCCGCTCAGGCCTTCTCGTCTTTCGGGAGAACGAGCGCCGCTTTGAGCCCCGCCTGACCGCGCGGGCCGAAGTGCGCGACCGCAACGACGAGGGGCCGGTGACCATTTCCATGATCGTTGACAACGCCCCCCTGCTTTCTTTCACCGCCCGCTTTGAATCAACGCCGTCGCTGTCCCAGATGGATATTTTTGCGCTGCTGGGGCAAACCATGGTGGGATCGCCGGTACAGGTAAGCGAAAATACCGGGGTAATACCGGCATTTTTCAGCTCCACGGTGGATTTCCTGTCGCAGTTGTTCGTTGTGCGGCGCCTTGAGCAGCAGATACGGAATTTCATGCGGCTTGACATGTTCAGTGTTCGTACCCAGATCCTGTACAACACCGCCGCGGCCCTGGTAGAGACCATGGGGCTTTCAGAGTCTTCGGTTGACAGAACCGGCAAGGTAGGTAACTATTTTGACAATACCACTGTTTTTATCGGAAAATATATTGGGCAGGATATGTTTGTCCAAAGCATGCTTTCCATGAAGTACGACCCGAACAACACTTCTTTAGGAGGCATGACATTTAGGCCGGATATTGGGATTGAGCTTCAGAATCCCCTGTTCAGCATTCGCTGGGATTTTGTCCCGACACACCCGGAAAACTGGTACGTCAACGATAATTCGATCACGCTCAGCAGGAGTTGGTCATTTTAGGAGTTTTAATGCGTCATTGTGTAAAAAAAGCAATTCCCGTAATCCTTTTTGTGGCGGTGGCTGCCGCCGGTTTTGCCCAGCAAGGGGAATGGTATCAGGGGAAACCCATCAAAGATATTGTGTTCACCGGCCTGCGCAATGTGCGGGCATCAGAACTGGAAGGGCTGATGGAGCCTTACATAGGCCGCGAATTTGACGATTCCATTTTCTGGGAGATACAGGGAAAGCTCTATGCCCTTGAGTATTTTGAGCTTATCAGCCCGAGCGCGGTGCCTGCGGATCCTTCAGCAAGCGAGGTGGTCATCCGTTTTGCCGTTACCGAGCGCCCCGTGATCAGCAGGATCAATTTTGTCGGCAATTCAGGGCTGCGCCGGAACGATCTGCTGGATACTGTTGCCATCAGAATCAACGACGTGGTTAACCATGCAAAAATTAACGTTGACGAGCAGGCCATCGTCAGCAAGTACCTTGAAAAAGGGTACCCCGACGTGAGGGTGCGAGCCGAAATCCAGGCTTCAGGCGAATCTGCCGTCCATCTCACGTTTTACATTGCCGAAGGCGAGAAAACATCGATTTCCGAATTCCGTTTTGAGGGCAACGCGATCTTTTCGGCGCGAACGCTCAGGGGGCAGCTTTCGCTGAAAGCCAAGAGCCTTATCAATGACGGCGCGTTTCAGGAGGCAAAGCTCATCGCCGATCGCGCCGCCATCGTCCAGTATTACCATGACCGGGGATATATCGATGCCGAGGTCATTGACGTAACCAGGGAAATCAGCAGGGACGCAAAAGGCAACAATAACCTCGTCCTTACGTTCAGGATTTACGAAGGGAGGATATACACATTTGGCGGCATCACCTTTGAGGGAAACCTGATTTTTTCGACAGAGCAACTGTCCGCCCTGGTACGTTCAAAGCCGGATGAGACGATAAACGCCCGCAGGGTAGAAACGGACCTCCAGCGGGTTGCCGACCTTTATTACGAGAACGGCTATATCTTTAACACCATTAACCGGGAGGAGAGGAAAGACCCCGTCTCGGGCGTGATCGCTTACCATGTCTTCATCGTCGAGCGGGGCAGGGCGCACATCGAGAACATCTATGTCAGGGGAAATGACAAAACCAGAACCGAGGTAATACTCAGGGAAATACCCCTGGAGCCGGGGGACGTGTTTTCCAGGACAAAGGTCATGGAGGCATGGCGCAACCTTATGAACCTCCAGTACTTTACCATGGTCATGCCCGAAACCCTGCCGGGCAGCGCCGACAGCCTTATGGATCTGGTGTTTATCGTGGAGGAACAGCCTACCATCGACCTCCAGCTTGGCATCACATTTTCCGGCAGCGCCGACCCTGAAGACTTTCCCATTTCCGGCCTGGTAAAATGGAGCGATCGGAACTTTCTCGGCACGGGCAACCAGCTTGGCGCGGAGGCAAACGGTTCTCCCGATACGGTCAATCTTTCGCTTAACTACAACCACCGCTGGATACTGGGCCTGCCCCTTTCCGGAGGTTTTGATTTTACCTTCCAGTGGGCCAAGCGCCTGGCCGCAATGAACAACAGCCCTCCCTTTTTTAACGGTGACGAGGCCTATGCCTTCCCCGATGGTTTTATCTCGCGGTCGGAGTACGATAGCGCCAGCAGGCTGCCCCCCAGTGAATTTCTCATGGACTACAACCAATTGTACCTCTCGCTTGGATTCTCCACGGGTTACCGCTGGCTTACCCCGATAGGCAACCTGTCGCTGGGCGGGGGCATAAGAGCCGGTCTTATACGGAACACATACGACGGCGGCATTTACCGTCCTTTTGATCCCGCGCTAAGGGAGGGGAACAACCAGTGGACCCCAAAAAATTCGTTTTGGGCTTCTCTCTCCCTCGACCGGCGGGATCTGTACTATGATCCGTCAGGCGGATATTACCTGTACGAGCGATTTGGAATCTACGGCCTGTTGGGCGACGTGGAGCGGGAGCACTATTTGCGAAGCGACACCAAGGTGGAGTATTATCATACCCTCCTGAACATCCCGGTAACCGAGAAATGGAGCTTCAAGGCGGTACTTGCCCTGCATACCGGGTTTTCGCTTATTGCAAAGCAGCCGGGGAGAGACGGCCTTACGCCGGCAATCGAGGACGCGAACAAACTTGCCGTTGACGGGATGTTTACGGGAAGGGGATGGAGCAACGAGTACCGCGTCAAGGGGCTTGCCCTGTGGGAGAACTGGGTAGAGCTTCGCTTTCCCATCGTGCCGGGACTCTTGGCCTTTGACTTGTTCTTTGACGCTGCGGGCGTGGAAGGAAGCGAGGGAATTCAAGGTTATTATTTTGGGAAAAACAGCGAGGGAAGGGGGAATTTTACGATCGATAATATGCGGTTCAGTTTTGGCGGCGGCCTGCGCTTTACCATGCCGCAGTTCCCTCTGCGTTTTAGCCTGGCAAAACGGTTCAGAACCGTGGACGGGATGTTCACCTGGGAACCGGGCAGCATCTTCAGGAATCCAAGCTGGCCGGGTTCAGGCCTGGATCCGGTTATTTCGTTCGCTATTGCGTACTAATGAGAAATGAAAAATGAGGAAAGGGAAATGAAAAAAGCAATGTTGTTTGTGCTGTTAACATGCTGTTTTGCTGCTTCGGTTTTTGCCCAGCAGCTTACCCGCTTTGCCGTGGTTGACCTTCCCAGGGTATACTCCGCTTTTTTCCGCGACTCCCGCGCCGTGCGCGAATTCGAGGAGAGAAGCGCCAGGGTTCAGGCCGAGGTTGACCGAATGACGAGGGAGATTCGGGAGCTTCGATCCAGGCACGCGGACTTGGTCCTGGAGGGCGAGCAGGAGCAGGCCGTGCGGCTCGAAAGCGAAATTTACCGCAAATCGGAATTCCTTCGGGAGTATTACAACCTCAAGACCGCCGAGCTTGAGGATCAACGGAAAAAGCTTTCGCAGTCCGGCTCCTTTCTGGAGCAGGTGTACGGCGAGATACGCTCCATCGCCGAAAGCGAGGGCTACAGCATGGTGCTCGATCTAAAGGAAAACACGGGTGTCCTCTGGTACAGCCCAACGGTGGACGTTACCGACAAGGTTATCCAGAACCTGCTGAACAGGGCGCGGCGATAAGCAGTTCCGTCAAAAAAACCATGGACGACAACCGTTCCAGCCCCATGCTGGATCAATACCGGAGGATAAAGCGGGATCACCAGGGGGACGTGCTGTTTTTCCGGCTGGGCGACTTTTACGAGATGTTCGCCGAGGATGCCGTCGAAGTTTCCGCCCTGTTGAACCTGACCCTTACCAGCCGTAACGGGCTGCCCATGTGCGGCATTCCCTACCACGCCGCCCGTTCCTACATTGCCCGGCTGTTGAAGCACGGGAAAAAATTCGCTATCTGCGAACCGCTTACCCAGCCGGGCAAGGGACAAAAACTGATTGACCGGCAGGTGGTGGAGGTCATCACCCCCGGTACCACCGTGGACGAGGATTACCTTGACCGGGGCAGTTCCAACTACCTTGCGGCGTTGTCGTCATCCGGCGATTTTTTTTCCTTCGCCTACATCGACCTTTCCACCGGCGGCTTCTTTGCCACCTCCTTTCCCTTTGACGATTCGACCGAACGCCTGCGTCAGGAATTTGAGCGCCTGCAAGTGCGGGAATTGCTTGTGCAGGAATCGTTAGTCGAAGAAAATTCCGGCATCGCCCGCGCCATACACGACCGTCCGGCGCTGGTACTCAACCGCTGGGCAGACTGGCTCTTTGATCGGGACAGATCGAAAAAAAGATTGTTAAAACAATTTGGCGTTTCCACGCTCCGGGGCTTTGGTCTGGAGGACACCAGCCCCGAACTGGTTTCCGCCGGTGCGCTCCTCGATTACCTTGACGACACGGCAAAGAGCCTCTTGCCGCACATCCGCTCGATAAGCCTGTACCAGGACAGCGAGTTTGTCGGCATCGACGAATCCAGCCAGCGGAATTTGGAACTGGTGCGCAACCTCCGCGACGGCGATGTCCACTTTACTCTGCTGGAGGTGATGGACGAGACCCGCTGTGCTATGGGCAAGCGCCTTCTGAAGCGGCGGCTTTTGCACCCGCTGCGGGACCTTGGCAAGATAACGGCGCGGCTGGACATGGTGGAGACGCTCTACCGCGATCAGGGAAAACTCAGCGTCCTGAGGGAACTGCTGGGAAAAACGCCCGACCTTGAGCGGCTGTCCTCGCGGCTGGCGATGGACAAGGCGCACGGCAAGGACATGCTGTCGATCAAGAACGCCCTGCTTTCCTGCAAGGCGCTGAAAGACCTCCGCGACGCGCTGGGCATTTGCTTTGAGTCCGATGTCGGGACAACAAGCGATGGCGATGGCTTTGATCGCATAATGAAGCTGAAAGACCTGCTTGAGCGGAGCATCTGCGACGACCCTTCGATACTGTTGACCGAGGGGAATCTGATCCGCGATGGCTACAGTTCCGAGTTGGACGGTCTGCGCCGTTTGCGGGATTCGGGGCGGCAGCTTTTGGAGGCGTATCTTGAGGAAGAAAAACTGGCGACGGGAATCTCCAGCCTGAAGATTCGGTACAACCGGCTTATCGGTTATTTTTTCGAGGTGACCAACGCCCATGCCGGCAAAGTACCGGCGCACTTTATCCGGCGGCAGGGCATAGCCGGCGGTGAGCGTTTTTCCACCGAGCGGCTCGCCGCACTGGAGTCCGACATCAACGGCGCATCGGATAAAATCGTCGAGCTGGAGCGCAGGCTTTTTGTCGAGATACGGGACAAGGCGAAGGAACTTATCGGCGAACTTGCCGCCGAAGCCCGCCGCATCGCCGAACTGGACGCGGCGCAGTCGCTTGCACGGGCTGCCTCGATCCGGGGCTGGATACGCCCCACGGTGGACAGCTCCAGCGCGCTGGAAATTTACGAGGGCCGCCATCCGGTTGTCGAGGCGCATCTTGGCAAGGGCGAGTACATCCCCAACGACATCATCCTGAATGGCAACACTGACAACCCAACCTTTGCGATGATAACCGGCCCCAACATGGCGGGAAAATCAACCTACCTCCGCTCCGCCGCGCTGATCACCCTCATGGCGCAGATGGGGAGCTTCATCCCCGCCCGCGAGGGGCGAATCGGGCTGTGCGACCGCATCTATTGCCGTGTCGGAGCGTCCGACAACATTGCCCGCGGCGAGTCAACCTTCCTCGTTGAAATGAACGAGACCGCCTACATCCTCAACACGGCAACCGAGCACAGCCTTGTGATCATGGACGAGGTAGGGCGGGGGACCGGCACCAACGACGGGCTTTCCATCGCATGGGCGGTCAGCGAGGAACTGCTTGGCAGGGTCGGCTGCCGTACTTTTTTCGCCACCCACTACCACGAACTTTCCCTGCTGCCGCATCCCCGCATGGTCAACCGTTCGATGGAGGTACTGGAAAAGGACGGCGAGATAGTGTTTTTGCGGCGGCTTCAGGAAGGCCCCACCGCCGAATCCTACGGCATCCACGTTGCCCGCCTTGCCGGACTGTCTCCCGAAGTGCTTGGCAGGGCGCAGCAGATCATGGAACGCCTCCGTGCCAGCGAGTCCAATTTACGGGATGCCTTGCCCTCAGTGCAGCCACTCAGTTACGTTAACCAGATAAAAACAAAGGTTAACGAAGAAAAAACGCCCAAAAAGCCCTCTGTTGCCAGCTTACCCCCCAACGTAACCGCCGTTTTAGGCGAACTCCGCTCCCTAGACCCCGACCAAATCACCCCCATTGAGGCACTTGCCCTACTAAGCGGCTGGAAGCGGCAACTGCTTAACCCCGATGCTTCGCCCGATCCTTCGCCCAGTCTCAAACCCCGCAGCCCCAAGTCCGAGGATAAAACGCCAACGCTTTTTGATTGAGACTTGATCGGAAATTCCTCACGCAGAGACGCAGAGGGAAAAGGAAAGAGCAGAGAGCAAAGAGCAAAGAGGGAAGAGGAAAGAGGAAAGAGGAAAGAGGAGGTTTTAAGAGCCTGCTTTGCAATGTATTGGCGGCTTTATCGGCATACAGTTTCCTGCCTCATAAGCCGTCTATTCGTGTTCCGGGAGACGAGAGGGCTTTGCCGATTACCGTTTAATCTCTTCTTCGAACTCACGTTAATTAATGAACGGATTAACGCTGACGGAAATCGCCGGGCCTTGGGCATCGATAAATGGGCCGCTGAAAAAAGACTGCGTAAAGCGGGAGTGGAAAAACTTACCCGTGAAGCCTTATATCCTCTTGACGCAATTGAGCGAATCAAGAATGCACCGCCACCTGGCCGCCCCAGGAAAGCCGCCGAACCGCCCAAGCCAGCGAAAAAAGCCAAGAAATAGCCCCGGACTTTCTCTGAAAAACACGCAAAAAAAACTTGATATTACAATATATATTGTATATTATTGCTGTGACGGCACGGGAAATAATGAACATATTTAGAGCTTATCCGGGAATAATGAAAAGCCGATAAAAAAGGTATGAAACGAGATAAAGGGACAGGGATAAAAGCCTGGGAATTGACAGACGAGATGTGGGAAGTAGCGCAACCGTTCATCCCAGAACGGAAGCGGGACGAAGGAAGAACCTACCAGCGCAAACCCGGCGGCGGGAGGAAGCCCCTGCCGCCGTAGCAGGTATTGGCGGCAATCTTTTTCGTGTTGCGGACTGGCATCCAATGGAAGGCCCTGCCGAAGGAATACGGGGCGGCAAGCAGCGTCCATGAGTATTTCAGCGCATGGGCGCAAGCGGGATTGTTCATGCGGTTATGGCAGGAAGGGCTGCTGAGCTATGACGAGCTGCGCGGCATCG
>JAISSG010000076.1 GCA_031273185.1 Treponema sp.
CGTTGATCGTTTTTCATGAAATAATTTTTTAACTCTCCCCTGCCTATTTTTCAGGCTTTTCTTACGGCATAGCCATCAGTACATGACCACCGCCAAAGGCGGTGGATTTCTAATTTTCAATTAAAGATCGGTTTGGCAATCGTGTCGGTCGTATTGAAGACGATGGCACAAGGAAAGATCGGTACGGTAACCGTGCTGGTCATATTGAGGACGATGGCACAATGAAGGATCAATATGGCAATCGCACTGGTCGTATTGAAAGTGATGGCACAATGAAGGATCAATACGGTAATCGTACTGGCCGTATTGAAAGTGACGGCACAATGAAAGACCAATATGGCAACCGTATTGGTTATATTGACGGTTACGGGAGGAATTGAGCATGAAAGTTTATGGGCTGTGTACAGAGATGATTGGAAAAACACTTACTCTTTGGTGTATCGGTGAAAAAAAAGAAGTTCCTCAAACCATTAATGAGAGGAACCATGTCACAACATATTACTCTGACATAAATGAGGCTAAAAAGACTTACCTTACATGCAAGGGGCATTTATCGAGTCAGGGTTATACGTGCGCTGATAATACTTAATGACAATTACAGGAGGTAACAGCATGTCTGATTTAACGATTCAGGATGAGATCAGCAGATTGCTTGGCATGGTTAATTACACCAATCACCCGGATGTAAATGAACAATGCTTAAATCAAGCAACGAGTCTTGCATACCAAATACAAGACGCTTCGATAAAATGGAATTACATCGATCTGATAAATCGATCGCGGCCATGAATGATGCAGGACGGCACCAGAATCGTCTGGTGGCACCCAGTGCCCCGGCACGCTACCTATAGCGCAGATGGCACAGCCAACCGCGTTGGCCGTGGCCGTTGCGACAAAAGCCACGGCCAATGGGACAGAAGCTGTGACCGATCAAGCGAAAGTTAATTGACTTGTCTCCGAGCAAGTACGGTTTCAGAAGGTTAAAGGTACGCTCGGCGTGGTTGCCGCAAATACCCGGCCCTTTTTCACGCTTGCTTCAATTTCACTTTCTGTCTGGCTGAATTTAAAATACCTCTCCCTTGATGCCTCGCGTTCTTTCGGCGAAAATCGGATAATTTTCCCTTCCCCCTCTCCCTTTAGCGCCTCAATATATTCATCGTTTAACCGCACCCTCAGCTCTTCCATTGGTTCCATTCTCCTTTCAGATTATTTTTGTACGTGCTCATATTCTAAACGGTTCTTTCCTGTCAAGCCCAATGTCCCATGCACCATTATTATCCATGAAAAGGTTTTTGTCAAACTATTTAACCATTCAGCATTTCCCCTTGTCTATTGAAAATACTTAAAGAAGAAACGGACATAGTAACACCGCCGGAACGCAAGGCGCCGGGTCTCCATTCCCTCCGCGCCTCCCCCCCGCCGATAAAGCAAAACCGCAAACCGCGCCATATAACCGTGAGGAGGCTCAATGGCTGAGATACCCGATCCCCTGAGCCGTGCGGCCAGCCGCCTGTTCGGGCTTTCGTACCTGTTCCCCTACCAGCGGCTGGTGGTGGCGAACATCCTCGAAGCGGCCCAGGCCGCGGGGCTTTCGCTGAACTGGCCTGCGGCGGAGGGGGACGGCGCGACGGGTTCGCCGGAAACCACGCCCCCGGACGGCGCGGCGGAGGGGGATTCCGCCTCCGACCGGGGCTGCCTGGGCCGCCAGATCGTGATCCTCCCCACCGGCGCGGGAAAGTCGCTGTGCTTCCAGCTTCCGGCGATGATCGTCGAGGGGCCGACGCTGGTCATTTACCCGATCCTGTCCCTCATGGCCGACCAGCAGCGCAGGCTTGAGGAAAAGGGCTTCTGCCCGGTGGTACTGCGCGGCGGGCAGACAAAGGAGGAACGGGACGCTATATGGAAAAAACTCGAATCCGGCGAAAGCAGGTTCATCATCGCCAACCCGGAGGTCTTGCTTACCGGGCAGGTGATGGCGAGGCTTGAGGCGGTAAAAATCGCCCACATGGTGATCGACGAGGCGCACTGCGTCAGCGAATGGGGCGAAAGCTTCAGGCCGAGCTACCTTGAGATCAACCGAATCATGCATGCCGTCAACGCGCCGCTGGTAACGGCCTTTACCGCGACGGCCAGCGCCCCGGTCCTGGAAAAAATCAAAAAGTACGTCTTTGGCGACCTGGAGGCCCGCCAGATCGTGGGAAACCCCGACCGGCCCAACATTTCCTACGCCGCCCTGGGCTGCATGGCGCGGGACTTGGCGGTGCGGGACCTCCTGGTGCACAACAGCCGCCCGGCAATCGTGTTCTGCTCGTCGCGGCCCGGCACGGAGAACCTGGCCCGCTACCTCAGAATCGGCCTGGGGGAGATGGGCCTGGACTGGCGGGGCGAGATCAAGTTTTACCACGCCGGCCTGGGCAGGGAGGAAAAGGCCGGCGTGGAACAATGGTTCATGGGCAACAGCCGGGCTGTCCTCTGCGCGACCTGCGCCTACGGCATGGGCGTGGACAAGGCCGATGTCCGCACGGTGATACACCGGGACTGCGCCCCCTCGGTGGAGGCGTATTTGCAGGAAGCGGGCAGGGCGGGCCGCGACGGGGCGCAGTCAAGGGCGATCCTCCTGTGGGGGCCGGACGACGATGCAAGCCTGCGCCGCGCCAAAACCGATGCCGACCGACAGCGGCTGAACGGCCTGTTACGCTACGCCCGCGACACGGGCCGCTGCCGGAGGCAGGCGCTGCTGCAAATGCTCGACTACGACGCAAACGGCGAAAGCCCCGAGACGCTGTGCTGCGACGTCTGCGAGGGGCAGGCAAGCGCCGCCCTGCGCGAGGAGGCGAGCGTTCGGGACTTTTTCCGCAGGAACAAACGGCGCTACACGGCAGGCGAGGCCGCGACAGTTCTGGCGCAGGCCGGGAAAGCCCTGGCCGCTTGCTCTGAGGACGAGGCGAGGCAGGCCATCGATCACCTGCTTGCCGCCGGCAGGCTGAAAACACCAGGCAGCGTTTTGTGGAAAGGCGCGCTGTTCGCGTGCCCTCCCGTTTCCCGGAAAGAATAACCCGCGCCGGCGAACAATTTGCCTGTACCCGAAAACCCACGATTTTGGCGATTTTTTCCAACAATTAACACAATATTAAACAAGCCGTTGCTTAACAAGGCAAAACGAATTGTGTATATTTTTATATGATTAGATAATAAGGAGAGGGCCATGCAGAATTTCGATTATTACGCGAGGACAAAAATAATTTTTGGGAAGGACACTGAAAGCCGGGCGGGAAGCGAAACCGCCCAGTTCGGCAAACGGGCGCTGCTGCACCACTCCGGCGGCCACGCGGCAAAGTCGGGCCTTATCGACCGCGTCAAGGACAGCCTGAAAAGCGCCGGGGTTGAGTGGGTGGAACTGGACGGCGTTCAGCCCAACCCCCGCCTGTCCCTCGTGTACAAGGGCATCGACATCGCCAGAAAGGAAAAGCTCGACGTTATCCTCGCCGTCGGCGGCGGGTCGGCGATAGACTCCGCCAAGGCCATCGCGCTGGGCGCGGCGAACGACGGCGACGTGTGGGACTTTTTCGAGCGGAAGAAGGCCGCCAGCCAGGCCCTGCCGGTCGGCGCGGTGGTGACGATCCCTGCGGCGGGCAGCGAGTCCAGCAACAGTTGCGTCATCACCAACGAGGCGGGGCCCTGGAAGCGCGGCGTGAACGCCGAGTGCAACCGCCCGGTTTTTGCCATCCTCAACCCCGAGCTGACCTACTCCCTGCCGCCCTTCCAGACCGCCTGCGGCATCTGCGACATGATGGCCCACATCATGGAGCGGTACTTTACCAGGGAGCCAAACGTGGAGCTGACCGACGAGCTGTGCGAGGGCGCGTTACGCGCAATCATCCGCAACGCCCGCAGGATTTTTTCCGGCGGAGAGCGGGACTACAATGCCCGCGCCGAGATAATGTGGGCGGGGACACTGGCGCACAACAACCTCCTTGGCACCGGCAGGGTCGGCGACTGGGCAAGCCACCCCATGGGCCACGAGATTTCGGCCCTGTTCGACACCGCCCACGGCGCGACCCTTTCGATAATTTTTCCCGCGTGGATACAGTACAACGTCAGGGAAGGAACCAGCCGCTTCGCCCGCTTTGCCGCCAAGGTCTGGGGCGTGGACGGCGCGTTTTACGATTACGAGCAAGCCGCGCTGGAAGGGGTTTTCCGCATGAAGAACTTTTTCCGTTCCATCGGCCTGCCGGTGAGTTTCGCCGAGGCGAAAATCGATGCCTCCCGCATCGGCGAAATGGCGCAGCGCACCGTCAAGTTTGGGCCCCTCGGCAACTACCGCAAGCTCGAAGCGAGCGACGTGGAGGCGATCTACCGTCTGGCAGTGGAGTAGCTTATATGGTAACATCTTGTCTATCGCCGGGATGATGGAATGGTAGACATCGGGGACTTAAAATCCCCTCCCCGCAAGGGGGTACGAGTTCGAGTCTCGTTCCCGGCAGGTACGGGATCGCGGATGCTATGATTTGGAGGATTTTATGAAGAATGCAAGCAAGCTGTTCGTTGTCGCCCTGATTGCCCTGATGGGACTGACATCCTGCTTTGATCTCATCAACCTCTTGTTCGACGGCGATCCTGAAATCGGCGAAACGAGGAATTTTTGGGCGCAAAATTTTAAGACCGAAAGCCACTACCAGGTTCGCGCGGAACTGCTTTACATAGGCAGCAAATGCAAAATATGGGTGGAAAAGGGCAGCGGCGTGGGCGCAGATACCGCAAAGGACATGGCCAATACCTACGACAATGTCGTCTACCCAAGAATGATGGATGCCTTTGGTTCCAGAAACGGCTTGTCTTTTAACGGAAAGGTGGTTGCCAGTGACACCATGGAATTTTCCTCGTGGCTGGTGGACGGGGACGGCAAGCTCACCATCCTTCTCCTGGACATAAGGGACGGGTACACGCCGTCGTCGGGCGCTTACACGGCAGGTTATTTCTGGGCTGTCAATCACTTTGAAAACATTCCCAGCCATAATGTTTACCGTTACTCCAATTTCTGTGACATGATATATATCGACATTGACCCCGGAAGGGCCGGATCAAAGACATCGAACATGACCCTTGCCCATGAAATGCAGCACCTGATGAATTTTGTTACTTCTATTGCAAAAAGAGCCACGTATACCAATGACGAATTAACCGCGCTTTCCCTGATGGAAACCTGGGTTGACGAGGGCCTTTCAGCCGCCGCCGAATATGTCTACGCCGGCGAGCACAACATGGGCCGGATCCAATGGTTCAATGGGGATGACGAGCCAAACGAGCGCCTTATCGGGGGAGACAATTTCTATGTGTGGGGCAATTATGTCAACAGCGATCCAAATTCCATACTGAACGATTACGCCACGGTCTACCTTTTCTTCCAGTGGCTCAGGCTTCAGTCGCGTGACGGTAGCGCCATTTACAAGGACATTATCGAATCAGCCTCTCCCGACTATCGGGCGGTGCTCGGCGCCGCGAAAAATCGCATAAGCGCCGGGTATGCCAGCAACTGGGGCCTTTTATTAAGAGACTGGATGGCTGCCAACTACATCAACGCAGCCAACGGAACCTATGGCTACATGAATGACCCGGCGCTGAAAGACGTTCAGGCAATGGTCGCGGAGGGTTTTTCTTCCTCGCATCATTACCCGCTTGCCCCCGGGGAAGGCATCTATACCCAAAGAACCACCACGAGCGGAGTGACAACATCGCCAAAAATCAAGCTGGCGGGGCTGCATAAGTCCCCTGAACAGGTAAGCGACAACCAGGCCGCTCCCGGCGGTGTCCTGCTTTCCTATAACGTGGACACCGATACCCGGGGCGATTTCTCTTACTGCTATCCCTTCCCTTCCGTGGAGATTGCAGGGGCTGGGCCTGGCAAGAACGCGGCTCTCAGCCTGTCCCGGATAAGCCGGGGCGACGGCGGGGCGGCGAGGGGCCTTTACCAACAGCCGCGGCTTCCCGGCCCCTACCCCATCGGCGCGGGGGACATGCTCAGGCTGAACGGGCACAGCGAAGGGCTTGCGGGCCTTGACTTTGCCAGGCTTCGCGGGAGGATTGAAGCCGGTGAATAACGCCTTCCGTTTAAGCCTGCTCCCGCTGTTCCTCTGCCTCGCGCTGCCCTTGCCCGCCTGGGGCGGCAGGGAAAAAGGCGGCAAAGGGGATGCGAATGCCCAGGCACAAGGCGTTACCGTGCAGGTCACCGGCAGGGTGCGGCTCGTCGGGACCGGCACCTTTCCCGAGCTGGTCATCACCGGGACGGACAGGGAATGGTACATAGACAAAAGCGAGGAACACAAGCTGAAAGACCTCCAGCAGCGGACGGTGACGGTAGAGGGCGAGGAGACGGTAACGGCCCTTAGGTTCGCAAACGGCTCCCCGGCGGGCGAGCGCCGCACGCTCAAAAACATCGCAATCGTTTCCGTTCAGTGAGCCCGGCATACACGGCAAAATTTTTTCTCATACTGGAAAAAACTTACAAAAACCTCGAGATTTCCGCCTATTTTTGAAAGAACTTTGCTTTTTTCCCCGCCGTGTACTAAACTTGAATCGTGATACAGAGAACCGGGTACCTTGGCCGGCTGGCCCAACTGCGGGAGAATCAACAGGTTAAAGTGCTCAGCGGGGTCAGGGGCTGCGGAAAAACAACCCTGCTGGCCATGTACATCGACTGGCTGAAGAGAACGGGCGTTGACGACCAGCAGATAATCTTTGTCAGCATGGAGGACCCCGAAAGCGAAACCTTGCCGCACTACCAGGGGCTGTACAGCCATATCAAAAAGCGGCTCCGCAGGGACCGGCTTACCTATGTCTTTATCGACGAGATACAGCTCTGCGCCGATTACGAAAAAGCGATTGACGGGCTGCTGATCAACCGGCAGGCGGATCTGTACGTTTCCATCTCGAATGCCTGCGCTTTTTCCAACGCCCCGCATACGGAAATCCGGGTGCTGCCGCTGTCCTTTGCCGAGCGCCTGATCTTTTCCCGGGTAAAGATACCCGGCAGGGCGGAGGAGTTGCAGGCGTTTTCCCTCCCGGACAGGCCGGGACAGGCGGCGGCGGCACAAGTGCCGGCACAGTTGGCGGCGCAAACCGAACGGCGGCTTCCCCGGCAACGGGCGCAGATGGAAAAGTACCTCCAGCGTGAGGCGTTCAACGAGTACCTGAGCTTCGGCGGCTTTCCCTTTGCCGCGGCCCTCGGCGGCGACGCCAGCCTGACCCGGCATTACGTTGACGGCATCTACAGCGCGATTCTTGTCAAGGATGTTGCCCGGCAAGCGGGGATCAACGACATCCCCCTGCTGGCGCTTGTCGCAAAGGTTATGGGCCAAAACGCGGGCCGCCCCCTCAGCTCGAAAAAAGTCGGCTCGGCGATCAGCGCGAAGGGAAGGAAAATCTCCTGCAACACGGTGGAGACGTACATGCAGGCCCTGACGACGGCGTTCGCGTTTTACCATGCGGAGCGCTTTGACATCAAGACGGGCAAGCGGCTGAAGACCCTGGGCAAGTACTACGCCGCCGACACGGGGATGCTGAACCTGTCGCTGGAATCCCCCGATTTGGACGGCCAGCTTGAGAACGTCGTGTACCTGGAACTGCTGCGCCGGGGCTTCCAGGTGTGCGTCGGGAAACACGACCGGGACGAGGTGAATTTTGCCGCCTTTGGGCAGCCGCCCGCGAGCGGCGCCGCCCACGACAACGCGCAAGGCAATGACGGAAAAACGTATTTTCAGGTTGCCCCCTCGGTTCGGGACAGGGCCGTCCTTGCCGGCAAACTCTCCCCCCTTGAGCGGATACGGGACAACCACCCCAAGTACATACTCAGCCTGGACGAAACCCCCTTCCGGGCAAACTACGACGGGATAGTGCAAAAGAATTTGGTTGACTGGCTGCTGGAAAAGTAGCGGCAGGTTGCCAATTGACACCGTGGCTAATCCCGGTACAATGAATTTACGGGGAGTCGTGCCATGTCAACAGCAGAGCGATTGGTAGAAGAGAACATAAGCCTGGTGGAGCCGCGCTTTGAGCGCATCGGCAGCACCGAATACGCCATGAGTTCGCCGGGGTATAGGCACCAGATTACGGCGGGTCGGCTTTTCGCCCAATTGGATGCCCAGTTGTCCGCCCACAATTGCATGGTGATTGTGGCTCCCTTTGACGTGTATCCCCTGTACGATCAGGGCGACGAATACACCCTGGTACAGCCCGATATTTTTGCCGCCTGCGACCGCTCAAAGTTGCAGGACAAACGCTACAACGGCGCGCCCAAATTTATCATCGAAATTCTGTCCACAAACCGATCCCATGACATGATCACGAAATTGAATCTGTATGAACGGGCGGGCGTTGCCGAATACTGGATGATCGACCCGGACGAGCAGATAGTCAGCGTTTTGCAACTGATTGACGGCAGATATGTTTTTCGTGCCCATAATGCCGAGGACGAGGTTTCGGTTGCCTCAATTCCCGGCTGCACGGTTGATTTCAGGAAGGTTTTTGGATCGTAAACTATAACAAAGAGGTACACATTGAAAATCGTGGTCATTGGCGCCCAGTGGGGCGACGAGGGGAAGGGGAAGATCGTCGATTATCTGGCAAACGAGGCGCAGGTAATCATCCGGTATGCGGGCGGGGCAAACGCCGGGCACACCATCGTCATCGGCGGCGAGCAGTATGCCCTGCACTTGATCCCCTCGGGTGTTTTTTACCCCGACAAAATATCGATCCTTGGCGCAGGCATGGTGATCGATCCCAGGGCGCTGTTTGACGAGATCGAGATGCTGGAAGACCGGGGCATCGACACCGCTGGCCGGATTCTGATTTCTGACCGGGCGCATGTGGTGCTGCCCCGCTACATCAAAATCGACAAGGAGCGGGACGCGGCGCGGAAAAAACCCATCGGCACTACCGGCAGGGGCATCGGGATAACCTACTCGATGAAAAGCGACCGCGACGGCATCCGCATCGCCGACCTTGCCTGGAAGGACAAGATGGCGGAGCTTGATCCCGAGGACCGCGACTTTCTGGCCCCCTACACCGACCGGCTCATGGCGATGTCAATCGATCTGTCGTCATACCTGGTGCACCGCAAGAATTCGCAGGTGCTGTTCGAGGGGGCGCAGGGGACGCTGCTCGACCTTGACCTGGGAACCTACCCCTACGTGTCCAGCGGGATGTCCTGCGCGGCGGGCGCGGCGGTGGGCGGCTGCGTGGGGCCCCGTGCCATCGACAAGGTGCTGGGGGTTTTCAAGGCCTACTCGACCCGGGTAGGAAACGGCCCCCTGCCCAGCGAGTTCGACCCCCTTGCCGAGGACGAGCTATGCCGCTTTGTCCGCGAAACAGGCCGCGAGTACGGCGTTACCACCGGCAGGCCCCGTCGCTGCGGCTACCTTGACCTCGTCTCCCTGCGCTACGCCTGCCTGACCAACTCCATCGACAGTCTGGTTATGACCCACCTGGACGTGTACGACAGCTTTGATGAGATCAAAGCCTGCATCGCGTACCGCATCGGCGACCGCGTTGTTGAAAGCTTCCCCGCTTCCATTGAAGACCTGAACAACGCCAAGCCCGTGCTGAGGGCCTTCAGGGGCTGGAAAAAACCGCTTGCCGGGGCGCTTGCCTACGAGGAGTTCCCCGTCGCCGCGATGGAGTACATCGAGTTTATCGAGCGCTTCTGCGAAACGCCGATAGACATTGTCTCGGTTGGCTACGACCGCAAGGCGACGATTATCCGCAAAAGCCCCTGGGCAAAATGAGAGGGATTACGGGCCCCATAAAATGCGGCGAACGCCGCATTTTATCTTTACAATTCTTTTAGCCGTGTAGCAATTCTTCTGAATTCACAATTCCGTGCTGTGCCTGAATTTCTGCGCACGTCAACTTCGGCTGTGCCTGCGGTTTCGGAAATGTAATTTTGACGTTGCTCTTATTGGCGGCTTGGGCCTGTAATTGAACATTTTTTTGCAGGCCTCCCAAATCGGTTGTAAAAAGTCATTAAGGATGCCATAGCGGTACTAACTTCATTTTGGATGCGGGTAGGTGTCCAACCTATTTCGGGTTTGGGCATTATCAAATCATAGCTGTTTTTGATATCGGTTGTGGGTGCGTTTGGGTCAATGCCGCCACCACCACCGGGATTAGGAGTATTCCCGCCGCCGTTGGACCTCCTTTTCAAATTTTTCGCTTACGGCTTCGCCCGTCAATCGGGCCATTTCGTCTTCAAGATTTTGTAATTCTTCTTTCTCCATAATCGTTTGTATTTTCCTTCTTAATAATTGGTGTATTATACCCCAATGCGCCACGGACGGCGCATTGGGTGGAATTATGCTTATTTAATTTCCGCCGTAAGGCAGACGGGCAAAGCCCGCAATATATACAAAATATTCCTTATTGTGCAACGGCGCATTTGCTTATCTTAACTCAAAATGTGTCAAGATGACTCGTTTTAACGGTATTTTTGTCTCTGTTCAAAACTATATTTTGCCTATTAAGTTGGTGCAGGCTCAACCAATTCTCGATAAGTAATGGTTGGTGAGGTCATACAGGCATTTATCAACCGGTTAAATAATTGCCCTGAAAAGTGCCGGCGGTTAAATCGAAAACTATACTCATTGAGATATGCCGGTAAATGTTT
>JAISSG010000077.1 GCA_031273185.1 Treponema sp.
GCTCTTTAAGGAAAATTCCCGGGCAATAAGGTTTGGTATTCTAATCCCCAAACTGTTTCCCCACTTCTGCACTGTGGCTTCCATACGTTGATATATATACAAAGTTTATACATCTGTCAAGGCGTTTTGCAGGGTTTTAATTCCTCAGTACCATCCGTCCCGTTTTCTTCGGTTTTTTTGTGGCAGCTTAGGTGTTTGTGGTGCTTCTGGGGGAACCAGCCCCGTTTTACCCGTGCTTCCTGGGCGTACAGCTCGTGGATGCTCCAGAAACAGGAAAACCCGGCAACGCTCATGATCGCGGAAACCGCGTAGTTTCCTATGAACAGCGATCCCGCAACAAGGCCGATACCGCACACGAGGAAGACCGGCCAGATTTTCGTGCCAAAATGGTATCGCCCCTTAAACACGAGCGGGTGAAACAAACCAATAATGAAGAAAGTCGAAACGCCAATTATGATACCGTGGAAATTCATTGCACCGCATACTACCACAGCCATGCCGCCTTAATCAATTATGCACGGGCATCCAGGTCGGCAAGGAAGCGTATGCCGTCATCAAGGCAGCCTCGTAATGGTCGGCGTGAACTGACTGGCGGCAAAACGCGCTTTTTGGCCATTTTGCTGGCTTGCGTTTTCCGGTTTCAGGTGGTATCATTTAACTTATGATTGATCGGGTGTTGATAGATGCCCTCAGCCTCAAATCGCGGGATTTTGCCGTCCGGTGGAAAGACTCGCTCAGAAAAAACCCCCAACTTAAGCATTATAACGCCCTGAGCGATGAAACCCTCATCAAAGAGGACATGCCTTTCTACCCCCTGCTGGGGCGCACATTGGACCGGGGCCTGGATCGTTCGCTGGTGGGCGGCTTCTTTGTCAAAGCAGGGAAGGACAGGATGCGCAACGGATTCCCCGTTTCGGAGATAACCTACGCCCTCAGCCTGGACCAGCAAGTCGTTATCGAGTACCTTATGACCGAATTTGCCCCGGAAAACCCCATGCGGATGTACCAGTCGATGGGGGTGCTGACCAAAGTGGCGGAATTCTGTCTTTTGGGCAGCTTTTACATAGCAAAGGGTTTTCTTGAAGAAACCTACACCTCGATGAGCATCAGCGACAAGGTTTCCGAGGAACTGCTCAAAAAATATTTTAAGGACGATTTCTTCTTTAAAAAGGAATAAAAAGGAATAGCCTTGGGAGCGATGGAGATACGGACGATTTTCACCCTCACCATGTTCGGGCGGGAAATTCCCATTACCGAAACGGTGATCGTCTCCTGGGCGGTTATGGTGATCCTTATCGTCGCCGCCCTGCTCCTTACCCGCAAGCTCCAGGAGATTCCCGTCGGCCCCCAGGCGATTCTGGAGACGGGAGTGGAATTCCTCAACAACTTCGCCAAAAATCAATTCGGCCCATTTGCCAAATTCCTTGGGCCCTATATGGGTACGCTGTTCCTGTTCCTGCTGCTGGCCAATATCATAGGGATTTTTTCCCCCGTCGAGGTAAAAGCCTTTGGCCGTGAGTTTATCCCGCCCGTTTTAATCCGGCCCCCGACCAGGGACATCAACGTAACGGCGGCGCTGGGGGTAATATCCATCTCGCTGACAATAATCTGTGGTTTTGCGGCGCGGGGTTTTGTGGGGTGGTTCAAACAGCTCTTCCATCCCCTGCCGGTTATGCTTCCCTTCAATATAATGGACTACGGTACGCGACTGCTGTCGCTCACCCTGCGGCTCTTTGGGAATACGGTGGGCGGCCTGGTGATGATGTACCTTATCGAAGGTCTGCTTCCCATCGTGCTTCCGTCGATCATGGCGCTGTATTTTGATTTATTCGACGGGATTTTGCAGGCGGGAATATTTGTGTTTTTATCCAGCCTCTATATTGCAGAGGCGGTAAAACTTGAGGAATAACATAAAAAGATAACAGGAGGATACGATGGATTTGACGGTTTTGTTCGGAGTCGGAGCGGGTATCGCGGTAATCACCGGCATTGGGGCCGGTATCGGGATCGGGATTGCGACAGCGGGGCTTTTGCAGGCGATTTCACGCCAGCCCGAGGCCAGTAACAAGTTTATGCCGATGTTCTTTGTCGGTGCAGCCCTGGCGGAATCGACCGCTATTTACGGGCTGGTTATCTCGCTCATGCTGATCGGCAGATTAGGATAATTAAAGGATAACCAAACATGCTTGATTTTTCCGTCACTTTAATAATTACCGTCATTAACATCACCGTCTTGTTCCTTATTCTGCGGGCGCTGTTGTTCAAGCCGGTGACGAAATTCATGGCGGAACGGGCCAAGCGGATTCAGGACTCCATCAACGAAACCTTGCGGGACCGCTCCAGTGCGCAAAAACTTATGGAGCAGTACCGGGAGAAAATAAAAACGGCACAGGGCAAGGCGGACGAGATTGTCAGTGCCGGACGCAAAAGTGCCGAGATCGAGGCGGAGCAGATTGTTGCCGAGGGAAAGGCGACGGCGCAGGCGCTGGTCGATGCGGCGCGCAGGCAGATGGAGGCGGAGCGGCAGGCGATGCACGCCCGTTTCAGTCTGGAAGCTGCCGCACTGGTGATGGCGGCCTCGTCACGTCTGGTACAGCGGGATATTTCCGGCGACGACAACCGCCGTTATGCGAACATGCTGCTGGATGAGCTTGCCGCCCAGAAGGGGAACGGCTAGTGTTCCACGGATTTCGCTGGGCCGACGCCTTTGTTGCCGTGCTGGGCAAGGACGCCGCCGAGGGGTTTGCCTGCCTTAAGGCGATGGTTCCTCCGGTCAAGGCGATTCCGGGCGAGCTGTACGGCTACTACACTGCACGGCGGCTGGAAAAACTGCTGCACAGCGGAGCGGCGGCGGCGGGCTTTTCGGGGGCGGGCGCCGTGAATGCGATTCGGTTCATTGCGCTGCTGGTAGAAAAGAACCGTTTTAAGTACATCGACGTGATCCTGCCCGAAATCGAGCAGCTACTTGATAAACAAAACGGCGTGCTTGCCGTAACGGTCGAATCGACGGCTCCCCTGGACAGCGCTTTTGAGCAGACGCTGAAACAGCGGCTTGCCGAGCGCTACGGTGCGGCGAGCATTAAACTAAAAACCCGCATAGCTCCCGAACTGCTGGGAGGCTACCGGCTTCGGATTGGCGGGCTGTATATTGACGCAAGTTTGAGGGGGCAAACGGACAGCATTAAGGCTGACCTGGAGGCGGCTGCTTTGAAGCACAGCAGCGCGTCTGCCCCGGGCGGAGGAACATAATGGCTGATTATAGCGACCTTACTAAGGTCTTACAGGAACGGATCGCTACATGGGAGGGCAAAGTTGCTACCGGCGATGCCGGCTTTGTCGTCCAGGTGGGCGACTCCGTTGCCACCGTGTACGGGCTGGACGAGGCGATCTACGGCGAGCTGGTGGAATTTGCCTCCGGCGCGACGGGCATTGTCCTGAACCTTGTCGAAGAGAGCGTTGGCTGCGTGCTGCTTTCCGGTGAATCGCTGGTCAAGGACGGCGACGAGGTCAAGGGGACTGGCCGGGTGGTGTCGGTTCCCTCCGGCGATGCCCTGCTGGGGCGGGTGGTCAACCCCTTAGGCGAGCCGATTGACGGCAGAGGGCCGATAACGGCGGAAGCCTGGCTTCCCGTGGAAGCCCCCGCCGCTCCGGTGATAGACCGGGGCAGTGTGAACACACCGCTACAAACCGGAACCGTTTCCGTTGACGCGATGATCCCCATCGGGCGGGGCCAGCGGGAGCTGATCATTGGCGACCGTCAGACCGGAAAAACCGCCCTCGCCATCGACACGATCATCAACCAGAAAGGTAAAAACGTCCTGTGCGTGTACTGCGCCATCGGGCAGAAATCGTCATCGGTGGCGGCGCTGATTAAAAACCTGGAAAAATACGGGGCAATGGCCTACACCTCCGTCGTGCTGGCATCGGCGTCGGCCTCGGCGGCCTTGCAGTACCTGGCCCCCTACGCCGCCGTCGCTATGGCCGAACATTTTATGCACCAGGGAAAGGACGTACTGGTGGTGTACGACGACCTGTCCAAACACGCCGTCGCCTACCGCACGATCAGCCTGCTGCTGCGCCGTCCCCCCGGACGCGAGGCGTTTCCCGGCGACGTGTTCTACCTGCACTCTCGGCTGTTGGAACGGGCGGCAAAACTCTCCGACGCAAAGGGCGGCGGCTCGATCACCGACGGGCAGATATTCCTCGATTCGGAGCTGTTCAATTCCGGCTTCAGGCCCGCCATCGACGTGGGGCTTTCGGTCAGCAGGGTCGGCGGCGCGGCCCAG
>JAISSG010000107.1 GCA_031273185.1 Treponema sp.
ATTGACGGATTTCTGTCCCTTCCATAAACGTCATTATTAGAAGTATGAAACCATAATATTTTTGCAAATAATTTTGTGGCATTTTCTATATTGTATTCAATACCGCCACCCAAATGCCATCCACCGTTTACAATAGTTCCATTCTCGGGAAATTCTCTTGTGTATATTACAAGGCTCATAACACCTTCAAGGAATATACGGGCTTTTCTTAATGCTGGGGTGTATATTCCCATGCTTCCATTAAGACCAAGCCCCAAAACAGGCTGGCGGGGATTACCGAGTCTGTCAAAAGCAAATAACCCGCTTAAACCTATACCAAAATCCAAAATATTATATTTCGATGTAATATATGGGAAATTAAAAATAAAGTCATAACCGGCCTCTATTATACCAATATTGTCTTCCCAAAAGGAGTTATAATTACCGATAGTTACCCTATGGCCAAAATATGAGGGTTTATTTTCTTGTGAATATAAAGCAAAATTAAACAAGCACAAAAAAATTATTATACCAATATATTTCTTTGCCAATTATAAATCCTCTTTCTATAATTCCTAATATTAAGTTTTTATTACAATAATGTCAACGCCTTAATCTTCCAACTATTTCAAGGCACATTTCGCATAACAGGTCTGTATACGCTATGCCGCCTGTTCGGCGGCTCGGGGTTCCGTTCGCCTAGGTCGGTCGGCCTACGGCCTCGCTTCCACGGCTCACTCCACCCACATTTTGGCAACCCTGCAAACGCAAAGGCGGGTAAGAATGGATTTATGCCCTTGCGTTTGCTTATCCGGGTTGCCAAAACGTCGTATACAATCGGAACGTTGCTTGATTCGGAGCCTATTTCCTCTGGATACTGGTTTCCACTGCCTCAGAGAGCTTTCGGTTGATCTCGCTCAGATCCGATCGGGCAGTCTGCCCTAACGAGATGGCGCTCTGGTAATACCTGCCGTTAAGAGCTTCCTGTGCCTGCCCTGCGTTGTTGCGGGCTGTGCTAAAATCCCGGAGCAGGGCGGCGGAGTCGATGCGCAGCCGTGCAGCGATGGCGTTGTCCAGCCTCCCGCCGGTTTCCTCGACGAGCGGCATAAGCCCCGAAACAAGCGCGGAAGCCTCGTCCCTGGCGCGGGCCGCGTTGGTGCGGCCCTCGGAGATGGCGCGTTCAGCGGCGGCAATCGCCTCCGTTGCGTAGGACTTGGCCGCGTCGTACCGCTTGGATGCCGCCTCATTGTGCATACGGGTCAATGCGTCCCTGGCGCGGGCGATTGAATTCTCGGCATACGTGACGGCGTCGTTATCGTTTTCGGCGCGGGTTACCGCTTCGATGGCGTTGTTCATCTCTTCGGTAGGCGGCTTGGCGCAACCCACTGCCAGCATTCCGAGAACAAGCCCCGCAATAATAAGAACGGTCAGTTTTTGCTTCATGGTTACTCCTCTCCTATAACTATACTTGATTTTGGCCGAAAATAAAAGGGTAGATGTCGGCATTTATCTCTAAAAGGCTATCCCTCCTCCTTCTCCTTTGCGCGTACCTGGGCTCCCTGCTCATCGTACTCTTGCTCAACTATGCCCTTGCCGGGCCGAAACTGGGTGCCGTGTACGATGTTTTCCTTGGCTTTCGCCCCTCGCCCCCGGTAAGCCGGGATATCCTCCTTATCGAAACCGACGAGGTTATCGAGCCGGGCGACGTATTTTCGGTCCTGATGACGCTCAGCGAGATGGGCGCGTCGGATCTGCTCGTCGAGGTTTCGGTTTTGGGAAGCGAATCGGGGGGCATTGAGGATGGGACGGAGTTTATCCACCAAATAAACGATGAATTCAGCCTTATGGGGAGGAATATCCGCAATCTTTTTGAGGCAATCCGCCTTGGGCTGGTCTCTCCCGTGGAATCCCCGGCTTATGTTAACAGCCTGGTGGAACTGGCGGAGCGGGGCAGGGAAAGGCTTGCCTCGACGATTGTCCGCCAGGACGGGGCCGGGTCGGTGCGGGCGGCGCAGGCGGCGGAGGTTTTTGGCAAGGCGATGGCCGCGGAGGACCTGCGGCGGCAGCCCCTGGATGGCGTCCCCTGGTACTCGCGGCCCTCGCTTGACCCGGACAGGGTTCTCAGGCGGATCGCGCCGGTGGCCGAAGGCGTGGCGCACATCGCGTATGTCGCCCTCATGCCCCGTTGGACCGAATCGCTCATCGAGTATACCGAGGAGGGCAGGGTGCTGATTAACCGCTTTGAGGTGCAGGGGGAGGAAGCCGAGCACCGTTTTTTCCTGGACAGGGACGGAAACTTGATCCTTGAAAAGCCGGGGAAGGACGATGATTTTCGCCGCCTGTCTTTGGAGCTTTTCCGCGAATACGATCGTGCTGACAGGGCTATGGCGAGGCTTTTGAAGGATGCCGAAGCGATAGGGGTTTATTCCGAGACCATACCCGATCAAATCCCCCTGTTCCTGGCTGACTATGCCGATGGCCTGAAAGAGCAATTGCTGGCTGACCCTGACGAGGATAAACGCGCCGCATGGATACGCGCCCGCTCTCGGTACATTGACAGCCTGGACGAATTCCTTTACGGCCCCTCAGAGATGACCCTGGTAAACGGCTACGAGAAGCTTATTGCCCAGGAGGAACACGGGGAAGGCGGCATTGCCAAGCTCCAGGCGCTTAGGGACGAGTTGATCCGCGCCTTTATCGGGATGCGGGAAAAGCACCGTGAGCTTGTTGATCTGCGCGTCGCTCTTGTCCGGGAAATCGCGGCCTCGTTCTGCATAATGGGACCCCGCCTGATAGCCGCCGCGCCTTCTGCCGCCGGCTGGTCTGCTGTTCCCGAATCTTCTGCACTGCTTGCAAACGCCCTGCTGAATGGCCGCTCCATTACGCCGGGGCAAACGAGGCACATCGTCTTTTGGTCGCTGGCTGCGTCCCTCGCCGTCCTTTTCTGCATTCACGCGCTGGAACCACTGGCGTTACTGCTGACCGGGCTTGCGGCAAGCGTCGCGTGCGGTATCGCCTTTGTCGCCGCCTTTGTCGCCAGCGCTTACTGGATCGATCCGCTTATTCCGATGGCCGCTTGCCTGGGGGGCGTCTTGGTACTGGCGGTTTCCAGGTTTTGCATCGGATACGGCAGGGCGCTTCGTTTTACCCTTGCCTACAGCGCCTCGGTAAACCGGGACACGCTCAAGTCTCTGGTCAAAAAAGGACGACCGCTCCTTTCCGAAACGGTATGCGCCAACGCCGCGATAATCGCGGTAAAAAATCACCGCCTGCCTGCCAGGGAGGACAGGGAAGGGCCGATTGAGGCAGCGAATATCGTCAGGGAATTTCGTGAGACGTTTTCACGGTATTTTAAGCAAGCAGGGGCGCAGATTTTGGCTTTTGAAGGCGATACGGCGCTTGCCTGTTTTGGCTCTCCGCTGGAACAGGCAAAGCATGGAACGAACCATTCACTGCGGGCGGTGAAGTGCGTTACGGAACTGCTTGGCAATTCGCTTTTTGACGATTGCCGCTTCGGCCTGGAATCCGGCGTCTGCGCGTTTTCCTGGTCGGGGGAAACGGGCTATGTCGCCAACGGCCAGGCGGCAGTCCGGGCCAGAATATTTGCCGCGCTTGCCGCCCGTTACCGGGCCAGGGCGATCATCGGCGAAGCGGCGCGGGAGGCGGCAGGCCTTAGGGCGCGAAAACTTTCCGCGCTGGGAAACAGCACTGACGGGCTGGGCGGGGATAATTTTTACGAGTTGAAGAAATCTGGCACATTGCCCTAACCAGCCTCCCTATTTCACTGGTAACTGCTCCCGTTCCAATACTTGACGGTGGCAGCGCTATAATCCCGCCAACTGGTTCCCCACGCTGCAATTGCTGCCGACTGGCTTGCATGGCCCCTGACTTGGGGGCCATAGCTTTTGGCTCGCGGGCCACGGCTTTTGGCGTAACGGCCACGGCTAATGCTCTACAGGCTTATGCGCTTGCTTGCTCCCCTCTCCGTTTCATGCTATATTTTTGCTAATGAGTGTTACGCAAACCGTGGAAGTGCCTGCCAGCCACCGGCTGACCATTGACGTGCCCAGCGAAGTACCGACGGGGCCGGTTATCCTTACCTTTACCCCGGCCAAAAAGCCCGCAGGCCGAGGCTCTGATCGGGTACTATCCGACACAGAGACGCTTGAGGAAGTTCTTTCACAGCCAACGCCGCTTGCTGACTCGCTTTTGGGTATATTGTCCGATCTTGGCGACATAACCCTTGAACAAATACGGGATGAACGGCTGGCACGACAACTTAAATGAAAATCCTTGTTGACACCAATGTTGCTTTGGACGTTCTCCTGGAGCGTCATCCTTTTTCTGAGGACTCCTTTGCCATTTTCCGGCTTGCCAATCTGAAACGCATTAAAGGCATTTTGCCTGCCGCTTCCATAACCGATATTTTCTATATTGCCCGTAAACAGCGGCGTGATACTGAGGAAGTCTACCACAGGATGGACAAACTCACCGCTCTTTTTTCGGTTGCTCCTGTTTCCGAGACAACTATCGCCAACGCCCTGGCTCTCCGCTGGAAAGATTTTGAGGACGCGGTTCAATATATGGCCGCAACTGAAAACAGCGTCGATTATATTGTTACCAGAAACACTCAAGACTTTTCCTCCAGCCATATTCCGGCTGTAACGCCTGAACAGTTTATGCGGATCATCGCCGATAGGTAGCTCACTGGTAACTGCTCCCGTTCCAATACTTGCGAACAGCG
>JAISSG010000112.1 GCA_031273185.1 Treponema sp.
TTGACGTTGCTGTGGGCGGCTTCGTATTCAGCCTTAAACAGTTCCATCAGCGGGGCCACGGAGGTGGAGCCGCCGACCGTGATGGTCTGCGCCTGGGCCGAGGTATCCTGCTTGGCACCGCCCGCAAAAGCAAAGCCAGTGGCAAGCGCGAAAGCCAAAAGGAAAAACAAAAACTTCTTCATTATAAACTCCTTGACAATAAGATGGCTTGAAAGTACCGGGCGAGTATTAGGTTATGGTGTTAAAATTGTTAAATTTCAGTTAAATTAACGTGAGTTCGAAAAAAAGATTAAACGGTAATCGGCAAAGCCCTCTCGTCTCCCGGAACACGAATGGACGGCTTATGGGGCAGGAAACGGTATGCCGATAAAGCCGCCAATACATTGGCCAGGAAGTTAACGACGCTCCGGTGCCGGCTGTGTTCCACCTGGCAGATGTTTTTCAGAAAATCATTGACCGACTCTATCACCGCACGTTTCCGTAACAGTATCTTGTCACCCGTTTCCATCAGCACGTTCCTCATGTTCTTCCGCAGCCGGGTTATCAACCGGATGCCCCGCCGGTACAAGCGTTCAAACAGCGCCTGCGAAATATAGCCGCGGCACCCGAACAGTTTCCCGCTCAGCTCACGGCACAGCAGGTCGATGACGGCGCTGTTGCGGTCGTCAATGCTGCCCGGAGTGAGGCAAAAGGAGAGTATCTGGCCCCGGTCATTGATAACAAGGTGCAATTTGAAGCCGTAAAACCATCCAACAGCGTTTTTCCCCGCGCCGCATAGGTTTGAAACACGTTATGGCTGGCAATGCGCCGGTTATGGCATACGCTCAAGGGCGTGGAGTCGATAAAACTGGTGCCCCTCGCCGTTCCCCGCCTGAATCCCTGGGTATACAGCAGCAGGGGGGAGCACGGCGCAGCCCATCAGTTCCGCAAACCGGTTGTAACTGACCGGTGCAGAGAAATAGTCCCGCATCTGAACGCGGACATGCCGTTGGTAGTACCACTTGAAACAGCGGTAGCCTGAGAGGTGAACAGCACGATGATCGTCATCACCTCGCTTAACGACAGGCGGCCTGCCGGAAACCACTTGGGAGCCTTGCGGCACGGCAAAAAACGAGTTTTGCAATAGCCTTCAAGAGCTTTGCAAACATCATCGACATCACAATAGATTCTGGTTATACTATCCTCGTTCATAAGAACCCCTCCCGTTTCCTGTAATGAGTGTTTGTTTATCCCATTATACCAGATTCGGGTAGGGGTTTCTTTATTCTGTCGAACTCACGTTAAGATATGATAAAAAATGCCCCTTGACAAGCATATTTTCTTTCTCTATTGTATAGCAAAGGGATAGGACACTTTGGGAACTGAAAATATGGGTGTCTGGAGTTCAATTCTCCAAGCCGGCAGTGTATGTTTGTATTGATTACTCTTGGGATTGTTACTTTAGCGGGTGTTGTCTACCTGGCTATCTCGCGGAAGTCGAGTCTTAAGGTAAGAATAACCGCCCTGGGCGCTCTGGCCCTCATGGTTATAACGGTAGTTGTGTGCCTGCTTATTTTTTTTGGGGTGATTAAAACTTCCGCTCCAGCGATACCTATGCCGCCCGATGCGGTACTCTACGACGCGCCGCCTCCCGTGCCTGGGCCAAATTTAGTCGTGATGATTATGCTAATCGTCTTTTTGGTAGCTTTGTTCGTGCTTGTTGTGGTGCTGGCGCTGAGAGAAAAACGGGCAGCGGCGAAAGAAAAGGATAACTGGTAGCCTCAGCGCCTGAAAATTCCAGATATTTCCTCGCCATAGCCGACAGCCAGCAGCCCCTGCTCTTCTATCCCCTGTGCAGCAAGTTCAGCGCGAGGTCCACTTCGGCGATGCTTAATTCCAGGCGGGAGGCTATTTCCGGGGGGGAAAGGCCCTGCGCGGACAACTCGGCGATTTGCACCTTGATCTTGGGCTTTGCCGGCGGCGTTTGCGCAAACAAGGCGTTTCCCCCCTCCGGCACGGCCTTGCGTTTTCTGGCGCCGCGCTTCCGTGTGGCTGGCGCTCTGGCGCCGCCTTGGCTTTCGCCTGCGGCTGGTGGCTCTGCGACAGCGAGTGATGCAGGCGGCTCCTGTTCCGTCGCGGCAGGCGGGCGCGAGTCCAGCGCGGCGCGGATGCCCCTGCCCAGGCTGGCGTACATCGCCTCGCCGCTGCGGCTGCGTTGCAGCTCGCGCATGTACACCGAGATGCGCCGGTCGGTGTCGTCAAGAACCTGCTTGAGCGTCTTTATCCGTTCTTCCACCAAAAGGGAATCGCGGTCGGTGGCGGCGTCGATCTCGGCTATCAAACGGTAGACTTCGGCGCGGTAATCGGCGAGCAGCGAGCTGGCGGCGGTTTTCTTCGCTACGTACCAGCGAAAGAAGAAAAAGCCGGAAATGCAGAGGCAAAGGCTAATTATGGATATAACAATCGGTGCTGTCATTATAGGCTTATGTCTATGTTCCTGCCCAGGAAGGGATCGCGGATGACGGGGTTTTGCGCTTCTTCCCCTTCGGGATCTTCCTGGTCCTGCTTCTTGCCTCTGCCGCCTTCCTGTCCCTGCGCCCCCCGATCCTTGACCTGCTCAATGCCATCCTCGCCGGTGTTCTGCGCCTCGTTTACGGACTGTATCTGCTCCTCGGTTTTGCGCTGAAGCTGGACGCCGTGTATCACCTGCTGTATGGCAACGCCGTCGCGCTGGGCGCTCTGTTGCCGGGCAACCTTGTCTGCCTGGGTAAATAGGGTTTGCAAATCAATTGGTTGAATAGCCATCGGGACCCTTCTTTGCCTCGTCGCCCGGTTCCTCGTACTTGGAAACCCTGATCAGCTCGTTTTCAAGGATAAACGTCACCGCGCTGTATTCCGTGCGCACCTCGTCCTTGATGTCCCGAATCACTATTTTTACGCCGGGGTACACTTTTGCCGAGGCGGAGACCTTGCCCCTTGTTTTGAGGGTGGCGAGGTACTCCTGTATTTTCTTGATTCCCTCCTGGGCTTTCTTTATGTCGGTAATCATGGCGTTTCGCTTGTCCATCATCTCCTGCAGGTACGCTTCCTTGTCTTCGGGAAGGGTCTTTTTCTGCTGCTTGATGTTGATGAGGGTCTGCATGTTGAGCTTGATCTCCTCAAGCTGCTTCTCGGTGGTTGCCTTTATTTCCTGGAGCCTGTCCAGCTCTTCCTTGCTTCTGGGATCAAAGCCCACTTCGCAGATCGTCTCGGTGCCGCTGCTGGGGTTGCCCAGGGCCTTGGCGTTGATCTCTTCCGAAGCGCGGAGCCTTCCCCCCATGATGTTGGCGCGCTTTCCCTGGCAGATTATCCGGTTGTAGGCATCCACCTGGGAATTGATGATCCCGTCGGAGGCGACCACCATGTCCCCTGCCTTGACGTTGGCGTTCTGGATAAATCGCGCCCAGAGGGATTTGCCGGCGCGTATGCTCCCCCCGCCTTTTGCGTTTATCCCCTGGTGGATAATGATGTCGCCCTCGGCATCCAGGTCCGCCTTTGCCACCGAGCCTTTCACTTCGATGTTGCCCGCCGCCTTTATGGAGAAGCCGTCTTCGATGTTGCCGGTTACCAATACCGTGCCAAGGAAGATGATGTTGCCTGTTTTCAGGTTGACATCGCCGTTGACGGTGAACACAGGCTCGACGTTGATAAGCTCGTTGACGATAACGACCTGGCCGCTTATGTCGGCGAGGATCGTCTCGCCGTCTTCGGCTACGTGGACTTTCGTCCCGACCGGCAGGGCGATGTCCCTGCCGTCCTTTGCGGGGAGCGATTTTCCCGTTACCGTCTTGCCGGGAACGCCCTTCTCGTGGGGAATCTTCTTTGCAAGGGGCTGGTTCTCAACAACGTTCTGGATGATGTTGAGTTCCTTGAAGTCAATCCGGCCGTTGCTCCCTTCCCTCAGCCGCGCACTTTTAAGGTCCCTTTGAAAATTGTACTGGATGTAGGCATCCTTGCCGTTGACGGGGTTGGAGCCTTCGGCTATTTCTATCTTTTCCCCGTATATTGGCTGATCGATAAAATTCCGCAGGGTATCTTCCTTGATCCCGTGCACGACAAGGTTGCTTTTGAGCGTGTTGATGTACGTATCGTAGGAAATGTCCGCGCCGCCTTCGCTGGGGGCAGAAACTTTTATGTAGGCGTGCATTTCATCGTCGGAAATTTCTACGATCACTACGCTGTCGTTGTACGAGTGGTGTTCAAAAGTGCCAATCTTGACATAGTCGCCAAGGGCCTCGGCAATTACCCTGCCCACCAGGTCCCTGTCCTCAATATGCACTTTCCGCTCGCTGAGGTATTGCATGGCGTAAGTTTCCGACGCTTTTCTGCCATTGCCGCTGGCGGGGGTGACCTTGAGCAGCGCGTCGCCGTTGGATGCCATCTGGAGAAATACCGCGCCGTCCCTGTCCTCGATGACGGGGAGCGCCTCCTCTTCCTCTTCTTCAAACAGCGTTTCGGCGCGTTTTCTCTTGGAAACCCGCTCGTAGGCCTGTATGCGCCATTCTTTTTTCCCCATCCCAAAAATGCCGCTTGAGCCTACTTCGAGAACCTCGTAATCAAGGTGGCGCACCAGGACATCCAGCAGGGAGGCGGCATCGGAAACGGCGGCTTCCAGTGTAGGGCCTGCCACCTCGACATACTGAACGGCGCGATCCTGTTCCAGGCGATCCTTGGTGATTTCCTGAAGCTGGACAAAGTCAACCATTGTTATTCCTCTTGGGGGCCCCCGCAGATTGAATTTTGCAAGACCCCCTTATATTATCGGAATTTATACGATGCCCTTTCGGATATTTGTTAGCTTGGATCTAAGGCGGAGGATCGCCTTGGTATGGAGCTGGGAAACCCGCGATTCGGTCACTTCCAGCACCCTGCCTATGTCCTTCAAGGTAAGGTCCTCATAGTAATAGAGGATCAATATCTTTTTTTCCTTGTCGGGAAGCTCGTTGATGGCGGCTATTATTACCTGGCGGATGGCCTCTTTTTCGACCATCACGTCGGGGTTGAGGCTTGACGGCGACTCGATTGAATCGACTATGGAAACCCGGTCCTTGTCGTCGCCGGAAAACCAGATGTCGTTCAGGGACAGTATCGACGTGCCGGAGATTTTCTGGATAGTCTTGAGGTACTCGTCCTCGTTCATCCCCAGCGACTCGGCGATCTCCTGGTCGGTGGCGGTCCTGCCAAGCTGGGCCTCCAGGGAGCTTATCGCCGACTCGATTTCGCGGGTCTTCTGCCGGACGGAGCGGGGGACCCAGTCGATCTGGCGAAGCTCGTCGAAAATCGCCCCCCGGATGCGGGTTACGGCGTATGTTTTGAATTTTACGTTCTTTTCCGGGTCGTATTTGTCGATGGCATCGATAAGCCCGAAGACACCGTAGCCCACCAGGTCGTCAAATTCGACATTGTGGGGCAAGCCGACGGCGACCCTCCCGGCGACGTATTTTACCAGCGGCGCGTACTGTTTGATGAACAGTTCCCTAAGGCCGGGATCCCGAGTCCTGCGGTATGCCAGCCAGCGTTCTTCTTCTGTTCTTTCATCCGGGACGGCGTTCCCCATAGCTTATCCTTATTTGTCCTTTTGCAGCACGGTCCGTAAGCCGGCGGCAATTTCTTTCGCGTCAAAGTCCCCCTCAAACTTTTCCGGCTTGTTCCTGGCGGCCTTCCGCTCCGGCTTGGAGGGACCCTCGGGTGCCGAATCGCCCTCGCCGCTGGAGAAATGCGGGAAGGAATCCGAGAGGGGCTGAAATTCTTCTGGCTCGCTGTCGCCGCCGGTAATCAAACTGCCAAAATCCACGGAAAAATCCCCTTCCCCTCCTTGCGCCGCCATGTAATTTTCCAGCACGGGGGCAAATTCGCCAGATTCATCATTATAGCTGTTCGCGGGGGTTTGGTCTATACGCCGCGCCGTCCGCTTGAGGTTGCCGGAAACCAGGTCGTTAATGTCCTCGACCTCGTCCAGGTCATGGGGTTTGCCGTCCTTGCCCGGCAAGGTGGCCTCGGATTGATCGCCCAGGGTGATGTTTACCCGCGAGCCGGCAGGAGGTTCCCCGGAAAAGATGCTAAAGGCCGGGTCGTTCCCATGTTCGGGGGACAGAACCTCGGGGATGAAGCTGTTGATCAGCATCCATGCGCCGGTTCCCAGGATAAAAAACAGCACGGCAAAGATCAGGCCGCGCAGCAAGGCGACCGTCAGGGGGGTGTGGCCTGCGAACAGGCTCATCAAAAAGGCAAGCGCAAACGCCGTAAGGCTGCAAATTAATCCCCATTTCAGATTAAACATTTCCTGGCCCCCCTGTTAACGGTTGAACAGCTTCTTAAACATCGTGCCAATGCCGCCGGACTGATCGGCGAGCTTGGTCTTGTCCATTCGTTCCACCAGGTGCTGGATGCAGATGCTCGCCTTGCACTTGGGATCGACCACCATGAACGGCCTTTGCCGGCGCACCGCCATCGGAACGGTCTGATCGTCGTAGATAAAGCCCAGGTAGTCCACTTTGATGTTGATGTACTGCCCGGCGATGGTTATCATCCGGTCGGCAACGTCCTTGGCCTCTTTTACCCCCCTGGCGCGGTTTACCACCAGCTTCAGCCCTATGTTCAACGAGTCGTATTCCATGGCGATAATTTTTATTATGCCGTAGGCATCGGTTATCGCCGTCGGCTCCGGCGTGGTAATAATGATAGCATCGTCGGCTGCGGCGATAAAGTCAAGGACGTTGTTGGAAACCCCGGCGCTGGTGTCTATGATGATGATGTCGGCAAACGAAAGGGTTTCAAGCTCGTTGATAAAGTTCTGCCGCTCCTGCTCGCCCATGTTGGCTATCTGCGAAAAGCCCGAAGCCCCTGCCACTATCGAGATGCCGTATTCGGTTTCGACCAGTATTTCGCGCAGGGTTTTCTGTTTTTTGATAACATGGTAGAGGTTGTACTTGGGGATCATGTTGAGCATGACGTTGACGTTGGCAAGCCCAAGGTCGGCATCCATGACCACGACCTTTTTGCCGAGCCGGGCAAAGGCCAGGGCCATGTTCACGGAGAGGTTGGTTTTCCCCACGCCGCCCTTGCCGGAAGTGACGGTGATGATGCGGGTTTTCCGCCCATCCTTGTTTCCATTTGCCAAGCGCTGCGACAGGCCGCCGGTTCGCTCCGATTTTTTCTGCCGCATTATCTCACGCAGCTTTTCCGCCTGATCTTCCATTCCTGCCTAACCCCATTGAAATTGATCCGCCTCTGCGGCGGGAAAACGCTTTTCGATCTCTTCCCGGTCTACCTGGAATTCGTCAAGGTTGATGAGGAATCGGACAACGCTCGCTTTTTTTATGTCCTTGGGAAGGTTCTGCCCGTCGGTTATGTACGACACCGGCTTTCTCCGCTCGGCCAGCGCCGATATTATGTTGCCGACGTGCCTGGTCTCGTCGAGCTTGGTCAGCAGGATCGCCTGGTAGTTAAAGGGCTCGAACTGCCGCAGGATGTGCTCGATGTCGCTGGTCTTGGTGCTCGCGGCAAGCGCCAGGTGTATTTCCGCTTTCGAGCCGATGGCTTCGATCAGTTCCTTCATTTCGCCCAGCTTTACCGAATCCCTGGGACTCCTGCCTATGGTGTCAACGAGGATAAGATCCGTCTCGTTGTGGTAAAGGTCGATTTCCTTGCGGAGGTCGCCGCGGTTGTCCACGTAGGAAACGGGAATATCCATTATCTCGCCGAAATCCTCTATTTGCTCTTTTGCCCCAATCTTGAACGCGTCGATGGTGATCATCCTGACGGAAAGAGGGCGGCGCCCCGAATTTTCTATGCCGTAAATCGCGGCAAGTTTTGCGATGGTGGTGGTTTTGCCGACCCCCGTGGGGCCGACCAGCACCATTATCCGTCCGCTTTCGTACTTTCTTGGCGGCTGGTAAATTTGTATGCTTTCCCCAATCCACTCAAGAAAGCGATTCTGGAGAGCCTGGAAATTCTCCAGTGTCTCCAGGGACAGATCCTTGCGCGCCCGGTCGAGGAGGCCGGCGGTGCTGTGTTCCGAAAAATCGTTTTGCCTGAGCATCTGCTCGATTCGGACCAGGTTGGGGTGCTCCGCCTGCCGGGCCTTTCCCGCCCCGATCTGTTCCTGAATTTCTTTAAGCTTGTCGAGTATTGCCTGCTGGCCTGTTTCCCGGTTTTTCTGATCCTGGACGTGCTGCATGACCTGATCGGGGTTTTTCCCCGCTGCTTTTAGCAATCGCTTTCTTTCCTCGTTGAAATCAAGGGTGGAATCGTCCTTCGGCAAGGCCGCCGGCAGGGCCGCCGCCTGCCAGCCGGGCGAGGGTGGTTTCGGCGAAACCGCCCCGCCGGAAGCCGGGCTTTTTAGGCTGATGCTTTGCCTTGCCAGCGGAATACCCTGCTGCGGGGAAAGGCAAAATTCCACTTCGACCTTTTCAGGGACAAGGCCGAAAAATTTTGCGGGAATGGTTTTTTCCTTGAGGATGCTAAAAAAGATGCCGTATTTTTTTACGATTTTATGAACGCAGTCCCCCCGGTTTGCGCCTGTTTCAACCAGCACATCCATCCCCAGCTACTCCCCTTTCTCCAGCCTGATAACGCCGAGCGCTTCGGGGATAATATCCGGGGCTATCTCCTGGACGGACAGCACCGCCAGTTCGGGGAACTCCCGGTCGGTGGAATTCCGCACCAAATACCGCGCCTGCTCGGTGCAGAGAATTACCGGCAAGTGGCCTTTGTTCTTCACCGTGGCCGCGGCCCTGCTGATGGCCTTTATCCACGCCGCCTGGGTCGGCGGGTCCAGCGCGCAGACAACGCCGGAGGAGGTCTCGTACTTGCTTTCGACGATCTTCTGCTCCAGTTCCGGCGCGATGGTCAGCACCCAGAGCCTGCGGTCGTTGTCGGCGTACTGGTGGCATATCTGGCTGCCCAGCGCCTGGCGCGCCTTTTCCGTCAGGAACCTGACGTTCTTGGAAAGGGGCGCGTATTCGGCAATGGCTTCTAGTATCGTCACCTTGTTCCGTATGGAAACCCGTTCCCTCAGCAGGCCGTGGAACACCCGCTGTATCATCACCACCGAAACTCCCAGTTCGGGCCGCAGGACCTCGTCCACCACGGCGGGGTATTCCTTGCGGAGGGTGTCGAGGATTGTCTGGGTTTCCTGCAAGCCAAGTATGTCTGCCGAATGCCGCCTGATTATCTCGGTTAAATGGGTGGCGATTATCGAGGGGGGGTCAACCACGGTGTAGCCGGCGCGTTCGGCCTCGTCCCGGCGGTCTTCGCCGATCCACAGGGCGGGAAGCCCAAACGCCGGATCGACGGTCTTTTCGCCGGGAAGCTCCTCGGACACCGTGCCGGGGTTGATGCAGAGGAAGTAGTTCATCTTTATCTTGCTCTTGCCCACGTCCACGCCCTTTATCCTGAAGCAGTACTCCGAGGGCTCAAGCACCATGTTGTCGATGATCCTCACCTTGGGGATGACCAGGCCCAGTTCCAGCGCCGACTGCCGCCTGACGCCCTGGACCCGTTCCAGCAGTTCCGCGCCTTTTTCCTTGTCAACCAGCGGTATGAGGCCGTAGCCCAGTTCCAGCGAAAGGGCATCCAGGGGAACCACCGGGGACATTTCCGCGGTTTCCTCCTTGCCTTTTTTCGCGTCCTTGGACTTTGCCATTATCTCGTTGAAGCTCGCCGCTTTTTTCTGTTTTCGCCCGACCTGGAAGGCGGTAAACGCAAGCACCGCCGACAGGACGATGAGCACCACGCGGGGAAAGCCGGGCAGCAGGGCAAGGCCGGCAAGCACCGCCGCGGCAATCCAGTAAACCCGCGAGGAGGCGGTGAACTGCTCCGCCACCTGCTCGGAAAGGTTGCCCGTGGCCGCAGCCCTAGTCACGACGATGCCCATCGCGGTGGAAATGAGCAGGGCGGGGAACTGGGTTAACAGGCCGTCGCCCACGCAGAGGCTGATGTAGTTGTTCGCCGCAAGCGACAGCGACTCGCCGCGAAACACCGAGCCGATGATTATCCCGCCGACCACGTCTATCGCGGTTATAAAGATGCCTATCTTGACGTTGCCGGAGATGAATTTGCTTGCGCCGTCCATCGATCCGTAAAAGTTCGATTCTTTCTGTATCTGGGCCTTTCGCCGCTGGGCCTCTTCCTCAGTGATCGACCCGGAGCTGTACTCGGTGTCGATGGCCATGTACTTTACCGGCATACTGTCCAGGGTAAAGCGGGCGGCCACCTCGGAAATACGGGTCGCGCCCTTGGTAATTACCACCACCTGCACCGCGATGATGATGATAAAAATGATAAAGCCGACTACCAGGCCCTCGTTCCCGCCGGAGCCGACGACAAAGGTGGAAAAGGCCCGGATCATCCTGCCGTCAAACTGCGCCCCCTTGGTGAGGATGAGGCGGGTTGATGAAACGTTCAGCGCCAGGCCGAAGACCGTGGTGACCAGCAGTACCGTGGGGAACAGGCTGAATTCGGTGGGGTTTTGGGAATACAGGACGATGAGCAGGACCAATAGCGATAAAATGACGTTTAACGCCATCAGCGTGTCCAGAAGCACCGTGGGAAGCGGGATGATGATCATTATCGCCACCACGATCACGCCGATGCCTATAAAGAGATCGTTTACGTTGCCCAGGGGGGTTCTGGAGAGAATGCCTGTGCCTCCAGCGCCTCTTACCCCAGCGCCGCCGCCTGCACGCGCCGCGTCAGCCATTTAGCCTCCGTAAGTTCCGTTTCATGCGCTTGCCCTGGTGGTGGATCGTGCCTTGCGGCGCAGTTCGTTGATGTCCATCACCTTCCTGAATATGGTCGCAACCACCGAGTAGTACATCTCGGGGATTATGTCGCCAACCTCGGTTTCCTTGTACAAGGCCTGGGCAAGGGGCTTGTTTTCGATCAGCGGGACGTCATTGTCCTGGGCCAGTTTCCGTATCCGCGCAGCCACCTCGTCCGCGCCCTTTGCCGTTACCATGGGGCCGGGCATGATGTCCTGCTGGTACTCCAGCGCGATGGCGTAGTGGGTCGGGTTGGTGACGACCACGTCGGCGCGGGGAACCGCCACGGCTATGTTCTGCCTGAGCAGGTCGCGGAAACGGCTGCGTATCCTGTTCCGCACCTGCGGGTCCCCCTCGTACATCTTCATTTCCTCTTTCATTTCCTGCCGTGACATTTTGTTCCGCTCCCTGAAACGCCAGCGCTGGAACATCAGGTCGGGGATTGACAGCAGGAGCAGCAGGATCGCGCAGATAAGCAGCATGCGGATGGCAAGCGAGGCAACGATGGTCAGCCCCAGCCACAGGCTTGCCTTTTGCAGGTTTGCCAGCTTGTGTATGTCGGCGCGTATCAGGAGAAACGCCACGCCCCCAATAATGGCCATTTTGACAATCGACTTGCCGAAGTTCCACAGCCCGTCTATCGAGAATATCCGCCGGAAATACTGCCCGAAACGGGGCAGTATTTTGGAAAAGTCCGGCGTGATGGGCTTTGTCGAAAAGATAAAGCCGTGCTGGACTATGTTGGAAAACAGGGCCGCAAACATCGCTACGGCAAGCACGGGAATCGCCAGCCGGGCAAGGTATCTGAAAAAGACCCCCACGATGATGGCGTCTTTTGACGGGTCAAGCTCGGTGGCCCTGAGAAAAAAGAAGCGGAACATCTCCGCGCAGGTCCTCAGCATGGAGGGGGCGAGGAACAGCAGCAGCAGCGCGGGGAGAAACAGGGTGACGGCCCCCACCAGTTCCTGGCTTTTCGGCACCTGCCCTTCATCCCGCAGCCGCCGCAGCTTGTGCTCGGTAGGCTGCTCGGTCCTCCCCTCCGCCTCCGCGTCGTCGGAGAACCACTGGAGGTGAATAAAGGGGACTGGGGATCGACTGGGGACTGGGGACTGGGGACCGGGGACTGGGGACTGGGGACTGGGGACTGGGGTACCTGTTATAATACCCCAATCTCTCAGATCAGAATCCCTAGTCCCTGTTCCCCATTCCCTATTCCCTATCATAAGTTTCCCTCGATTTGCCTGCCAATTTGGGCGTAGAGATTTTCTATGCTGGCGAAGCCGGAATCGATTATCCGCGCAAAGGCCTCGGTCATGAAGGGAAGGGAGGCAAAGATCAGCAGGAACGCGGTCATGATCGAAATGGGGAAGCCCTCGGAAAGGATGTTGACCTGGGGGGCTGCCTTGGAGATAAGCCCCGTCGCCAGCGACGTGAGGAACAGGGTGCCGAGTATGGGCAGGGCGATGACGATTGCGTCCATGAACAGCCGGGAAAGCCCCGACGCTATAAGGCCGATTACCTGCTCCCTTCCCTCGACCAGCATGACGATGTTGATGCTCTGCACGGATCGCCAGAAGCCGCCAAGAAACAGTTCCCGAAAGCCGCCAATGGCGAGGAACACCAGCATCGAGACGAGGTTGAGGTACTGGCCCATGAGGGGGTTTTCGATCTGCGCCAGGGGGTCGAAGGTTTCCGACGCGCCAAAGCCCATTTGCAGGGAGAAGAACTGGCCCGCCGTGGAAAACGCCGCAAAGATGATCACCAGGAAGAAGCCCATGATTATGCCGATGATCCCCTCGCCGATCAACAGCAGGAGGAAGCGCAAGCTGAAAGGCTCAAGGCGCAGATCGCTTAACAGCCCGCCCGCGCCGGGAAGGCTGACCGCGCCTACGCCGCTGACACCCGCCATTCCCGCCGCAGTCCCTTCCGCCATGAAAACCTGGGCGGTGGGCATCACGGCAAACGCGGTAAGGCCGGCGAGGGCGAGCTTTGCCACCTGCGGCACCGCGTCGGATGACAACAGCGGCGCGGTCTCGATCATGGCGATGGCCCTGGCGGCGATGAGCAAAAACACCGGCCCGTAGTTGAGGATGTTCTGTAAAACAGCGCCGTCTATCATTGCCTAACCTACCTCGCCATATCCGGTATGCGCTGGAACAGTTGCATGGTGTATTCCCTCAGGGAACTGAACATCCACCCGCCAAGAAACGCAAGCATTAAAAGAATCGCAAATATCTTTGGCACAAAAGTAAGGGTCTGCTCCTGGATGGAAGTCGTGGCCTGCAAAATGGCGACTACCAGTCCTACCACCAGGGCTGAAAGGAGAAGCGGGGACGCTACAAGCAGCACTTGCATTACCCCCTGTCGCAGCAACGTGGTAACTTCACCCAAACTCATTTTTTACCCTCTATTTAGCGCGGCTCATCGCCAACTTTGTTGGCGCGCCGCACCGTAAAATCGAACATGAAACGAAGTTTCATGCGACCCCTACATAAACGACCGGACAAGCTGGTTGGTCAAAAGCCCCCATCCGTCAACGAGGATGAACAGGATCAGTTTGAACGGCATCGAGATCATCACCGGCGGAAGCATGATCATGCCCATCGACATGAGGGCGCTGGCGACCACCATGTCGATAACGATAAACGGAATAAACAGCAGTATCCCTATCTTGAAAGCCACGGTCAGCTCGCTGAGTATGAACGCGGGGATCAGCACATAGGTGGGCACGTCGGCAAGGGTGTCCGGCTGGCCAAGCCCACGCATTTCCATGAAAAGCCTGATGTTCCCGGGGCGGCTTCTCATCTGGCTGTACATGAACAGCCGCAGCGGGGCCTCGGCCTCGCGGTAGGCGTTTTCCACGGAAATTTCCCCGGCGGTAAGGGGCCGTATGGAATTGGAGTAAACCGAGCTGAAAGTAGGCCACATTATGAACACGGTCAGGAACAGGGATATTCCCATGATCACCTGGTTCGGGGGGACCTGCTGGAGTGAAAGTGCCCGCTTGATGAGGTCGAGCACGATGGCGATGCGGAGAAAGCTCGTCATGAGGATGATGATGCTGGGGGCAAGGGACAGCACTGTCAGGAGCAACAGGAGTTGGA
>JAISSG010000153.1 GCA_031273185.1 Treponema sp.
CCCGCTGGACGCCCTCGCGGGAAACGTCCGGCCCACCGCCACGGTCGCCCTTGACGGCTATTTTGTCGATCTCGTCGATGAAGATGATGCCGGTTTCTTCGACGCGCTGGCGGGCCTCGTCGCTGACCCGGTCGCGGTCGATGAGTTTTTCCAGTTCCTCGGCCTTGAGTATCTCCCGCGCACGGGCCACGGTAACGACTTTTTTCTTTTTGCCGCCGCCAAAGAAGCTGGCAAAACCGGAAAGGCTCGATTCGATGTCCTCCATGCCCATGCCCATCATTTCAAAGGGGGGAAACTGGGGGTTTTGGTTGACGACAAGCTCCACCGTCCTCTCTTCCAGCTTTCCCTCGTGGAGCATGGCCCTGAATTTTTCCCTGGTGGTTTTGCTCTGCTCGCTGGGCTCTTCCGTAGCCTGGTCGGCGGTCTCGGCAGCCCCGTTTTTTCCCTCGGCATTCTCGGCGTTAGAATAGGGAATTCCCACCTGGATGGCCGTTCCGAAAAGGTTCCCTCCCTGGCCGTTTTCCGGGTTAAACGAAAAAGCCCCCATCGGCCTGACTATGGGCGCAGACTCCGTCTTTTTCGGCTTTGGCTTTTTGCCGGGGAGGAGCAGGTCAAGCAGGGCTTCCTCCGCGCGTTTCTCCGCATCAACGGTAAAGGATTCCTGCATCTCCTGCTTTACCATCTGGAAGCCCGATGCCATGAGGTCGCGCACCATCGATTCAACGTCGCGCCCCACATAGCCGACCTCGGTGTACTAGGTCGCCTCCCCCTTGATGAAGGGGGCCCCGGCCAGCCGTGCCAGCCGCCGGGCGATCTCGGTTTTTCCCACGCCGGTGGGACCGATCATCAGTATGTTTTTCGGGGCGACATCTTCCCGCAGTTCCGGGTCCAGCTTGAGCCGCCGGATGCGGTTGCGGAGGGCTACCGCCACGGCGCGCTTGGCTTTTTTCTGGCCGACTATGTACTTGTCCAGTTCGGCAACTATTTCCCTTGGGGTCAGTTTGCTCAGTTCCTCTTTTTTTGTATTTTTGTCGATCATTTGCCCAATTCCTCCAGCGTTATGTGCATATTGGTATAGATACAGATGTCCCCGGCAACTTTCAGGCTTTTCTCGGCGATTTCCGCAGCCGTGTAGCTGCTGCCGTCGAGGTACGCCAGCGCTGCGGCATAGGCATAGTTGCCGCCGGAGCCGATGGCAAGCGCGTCCTGCGCCGGCTCGATAACGTCCCCCGATCCCGAAATCAGCAATGTCTTGCCAAGGTCGGCGACCAGCAGCATCGCCTCCAGCCGCCTCAGACTGCGGTCCATGCGCCACTCCTTGGCAAGCTCCACCGCAGACCGCACCAGATCGCCGGAATACTCCTTGAGCTTTGCCTCAAATCGATCAAACAGGGTGAAAGCATCGGCGGTAGAACCCGCAAAGCCGCACAGCACCTTGCCCTCCGACATGCGACGAACCTTGCGGGCGTTGTTCTTCATCACCGTCTGGCCAAACGTAACCTGCCCGTCCCCCGCCATCGCAACCCTGCCGCCCTTCCTTACCGCGATAATCGTCGTAGACCGTATTCTTGTCTTGCTCGTCATTCCATTCTTCCCCTTACTCTTTGCTCTTTACTCTTTACTCTTTACTCTTTACTCTCTGCTCTCTGCTCTCTGCTCTTTGCTCTTTGCTCTTTGCTCTCCGCTCTTTGCCTTGCATGTGGATGCGCCTTTGCGTATACCTTTTTCAAGCCTTCGATATTAACATGGGCGTAGCGCTGCGTGGTGGAAAGGCTTGCATGGCCCAGCATCTCCTGAACGATTCGCACGTCGCAACCGGCGTTCACCAGATGCGTCGCAAAACTGTGGCGCAGGCTGTGGGGGTGGATGTTTTTACCCATGCCCGAAACCTGCGCGTACTGGGCGATTATCCAGCGCACGCCCGGCACCGACAGCGGCTGTCCCCGCTCGCTGACAAAAAGCGCATCCGTCGATGCCGCCTTGAGTCCGGCATTTCTGATCTTTGCCGCCCGCTGGGGCAGGTAATCCGCAATGGCGGCGCGCGCCTCGTCGGAAAAAAACACCATCCGCTGCTTGCCGCCCTTGCCGGTGATTTTCGCGCTATCCCCCATTAACATTCCCATGCTTAACGACACCAGTTCAGAAATGCGCAGCCCTGCCGAGTACATCGTCAAAATCAGCGCCTTGTCCCTCGCTGTCCAGAGAATGTTTTTCGTTTCGGGCAGTTCCGCAAAGTCCGCCATCTCGTTTTCCCACAGCACGGAGGGCAGCCCCTGAGACACCTTTACGTTCCGCAGGTTGTCGCAGGGATTGTCAATGCGCCCGCGAAACCGCACCAGCCAGCGGTAAAAGCCCCGTATCGAGGAAAGCCTGCGGTTGATGCTTGTCGGGGCGGCCCGCTCAAAACTCAGGTCGGCGATAAAGCCCTGCACCTGGTAGGCATCGGCGCTTTCCGCGTCGATCCCGTGGTTGCCGCAGTACGTCGCATAACGGGACAGGTCGTCCCCGTACGATGCAAGCGTCCGCGCAGACACCCCCCGCACGGAAGTCAGGTAAGCGAGATATTCTTGTATGGGAATTGGGGGAAGACTTGAAGATATAACTGCCATTTCCTGGGCTTTCGTTTTAGGCATCCCTACTCCCTATTCCCTTACTCCTCATCCGCGCTGTGCAGGTAGTCGCAGTTGGGGTTGATGCACGCCTTGTGGCTGCCGTTTTTCTTGTCGTATTTCTCTACCATGAACTGACCGCACTTGGGGCAGTTCTGGTTGATCGGCTTGAAGTGGCTGATGAAATCACATTCGGGGTACTTCGCGCAGCCGTAGAATTCCTTGCCACGGCCCTTTGTCTTTCTGGACACCACGTCGCCGCCGCATTTGGGGCATTGGGCGACGGGAACCGACCGGGTGTTGCGGCATTCGGGAAAGCCGGTACAGGCAAGGAAAAAGCCGAAGCGTCCTAGTTTTTTTACCAGCGGCTTGCCGCACTTTTCGCAGACATAATCGGTCGGCTCATCTAACGTCCCCTTGAAGGACTCAAGCGTTTTGCCCACCTCGTCAACCTGCGCCTTGAACGGGAACCAGAATTCACGGAGCATATCCGGCCACTTCACCTGGCTTTCCTCAACCTCGTCGAGTTTCGCCTCCATCGAGGCGGTAAAGTCAACGTCGATGTAGTGGGGGAAGTGTTCCACCAGCACGTCGCAGATTTTTCTTCCCAGCAAGGTGGGGACAAGCTGCTTGTTTGATCGCGTAACGTAGTAGCGATCCAGCAGCACCGAAATGATCGATGCATAGGTGGACGGCCTGCCGATGTCCTTTTCCCGCAGAATATCGATGATCGAACCTTCGGTGTAGCGGGGCGGCCCTTGGGTAAAATGCTGCTCCGGGTGAAATTTTTCCACGCCGACCTTGTCCCCGGTTTTCAGCGGCGGATAGGGATTGCCCTTTTCCTCTTTTGACGAGAGCAGCTTGATCACGCTGTAAAAACCTTTTTCAATAAGCGAGGTTCCCGACACGCGGAATATTCCCTCATCGCCGGATTCGGACACGACGCGTATGTCCACGCTGACGGTGCGGGTTTTGGCGCTGGTCATCTGGCTGGAGACAAAACGCTCCCAGATGATCGTGTACAGCCTGAGCTGGTCCCGGTTGAGGTGTTCCGCCATTGCTTCGGGGGTGTACTCAACGTAGGTGGGGCGGATCGCTTCGTGGGCATCCTGCGCCTTTTTGCCGGAAGTGTATTCCAGCGCCTTTTCGGGAAGTGCCGCCGGGTAGTGCTTGCCTATCCATCCCCTGACATCGGCGAGAGCACCCTCCGACACCCGAACCGAATCGGTACGCATGTAGGTGATAAGACCGACGCGGCTTGAACCGATGTTGACCCCTTCGTACAACTGCTGGGCGACCTGCATGGTCTTCCGTGACGTATAACCGAGGCGGTTTGCGGCGGTCTTTTGCAACTCCGAGGTGATGAACGGCGGCTTGGGCTTTATTGTTTTTTCAACTTCCCTGATGTTGCACGCCTCGCCTTCACGGTCGGTAAGGGCGTTGATTATCGCCTTGGCGGCGGCCTCGTTGGGGAGTTCCGGTTTTGCGTCTTTCCATTTTATCAGTTGGGCGGTGTACGCCGATCTGCCAACCTTAAAGTCCGCCTCCAGTGTCCAATACTCTTCGGGGATAAACGATTCGACTTCTTTTTCCCGGTCGCAGATCAGGCGAAGTGCCACTGACTGCACCCGCCCCGCCGACAGACCGTTTTTCACCTTCTTCCACAACAGCGGCGAAAGGCTGTACCCCACGAGGCGGTCAAGCACCCTGCGGGCCTTTTGCGACTCGACCAGCGCCTCATCAATGGGGCGGGGATGTTCCACCGCTTCTTTAATGGCAATCGGCGTTACCTCGTTAAAACTGATCCGGTGAATGGGCATATCCCCCATTTTTGACAGGATTGCGTTTTTCAGATGCCATGCAATCGCCTCGCCTTCGCGGTCGGGATCGCTTGCCAGCAGCACCATGCGGGATTTTTTTGCCTCGGAGATCAGTTCCTTGAGTATCTTCGCCCGCCCGCGAACGGTGATGTACTCAGGCTCGAAGTTGTGTTCCGTGTCAACGCCGGTACGCGATTTGGGCAGATCGATAAGGTGTCCCATTGATGCCCGTACCGCATAGTCGTTTCCAAGGTATTTTTCAAACGAAGCCGCCTTGGGCGGGGATTCCACTATCACCAGAATGCGCTTGTCCGGTGTTTTTTTACCGTTGCCCTTGGCACGGCTGTTTTTTTTCGTAGAAGTTTTCTTTGCTGTTTTTACTGCCATGTTCTTTCCTCATGTATTGGTATCTCTATACCCAGCGTGCGGGCAAGGCTAAAGGCAAGGCCCCTCGCTGTCTGTTCCGGTATAGGCGTTTCAACGATCCAGGCTTCCAGTATATCGGAAGCCGAATACACTGTCCCCGCCCCGTCTGCCACCAGTGCCGCCGTTCCCCTTCTGTAAAATCGGTCAGATCGATCAAATCGGGCAGCCTGTCCGTTTTCGCCGCCGGCAGCCCCGGTCGATGCAACCCAGAGGTCGCGGTTCTGATCGAGGGCAAACCGGGCGGTGATCAGCGCGCCGGATTTCTGCGGCGCTTCAACGATCAGCACGCCACGCGCCATGCCGGAGACGATCCGGTTTCGCGCCGGGAAGGTCCACTTGCGGGGGGCGGTACCGGGGGGATACTCGGAAAGCAATGCGCCGCCCGTTTCCAGTATGCGCCGGGCAAGCGCCCGGTTCGACGAGGGGTACACCTCGTCAACGCCCGATCCCAGCACGGCGAAGGTGGGGGCACCGCCCTCAAGATTTCCCCGGTGGGCCATTGCGTCAATGCCTATCGCCAGACCGGAAACCACGGAAATGCCGCTGCGCCCCAAGCCCTTGGCAATGTCAAACGCCTGCGCTGCCGCCAGCGGACTGGGCTTTCTCGTTCCCACCACTGCCACCAGTGGCGCTTGCGGGTTGGGAAGCCTTCCCTTGTAAAACAACACTACTGGCGGGTCGTACATCTCCCGAAGCAGCGGCGGGTATGCCGTGCTCCGCCACGACACCCAGTTAATGCCCCGCAACTGCGCCGCCTGCGCGTCTTTCTGGGCAAGCCGCAGAATTTTGTCAATATTCCAAAATGATTTTAGTTTGCGGTTAACAATCGATTCAATATCAGACTGGGTTTTCCCGATTAAATCCGACTCCGAGTCAAACGATTCGCAGAGGACGGTCTTCTCCTGGTACGAGAGGCCGGGGAGTCGGCTAATAATCAGACCCAACAGTCCATGATCATCCATACATCAAATTCCTGACAATTTCCTTGTTGTTCATCGCTTCCTCTCTCACCTTTGGGTCCTTGCTCCGCGAGAGAATCCTGTCGTACATATCATTGGCGAGATTGTAATTTTCGGTCATGTAGTAGGCTCGGGCCAAAACAAACATGCCTTTTATGTCGCTTCTTGAAAGCTCGTTCACATACCGTTCCAGATAGGGAATCGCCTCGCGGGGGCGATTCATATCGAAGGTGTACAGTATCCCAAGGCCCAGCAGGGGCCTGGAGTAGCCGGCATCCAGTTGTATCGCCCGCAGGTACGCGGATTCGGCAAGGCTGGTATAGTGCTCCCGATCCGCAGCGGAACCTGACGAGAAGTTCAGCGAGCCAGACGCTACTATCGAGGCAGACTCGCCCACCAGGTAAAACAGCGTCGGGTCCTCGGCGTTATATTGGATAGCCCGCTCAAAGGCGGCAATCGCGTCCCGGTGCATTTTCTTGTCGGCAAGCCGTATGCCAAGTATCTTCCAGTACACGCCGGTCTGGGCTCCCTCTTTGACATTTTGCTCGATTTGCGTCTCGTATAGCGTGATGGCTTGCCTGAGACCGTCGATGCCCTCGGGCAGGCCGCTGCCCCTGGGGGTCAGCTCGGCAATGCGCTTTGCCAGGTCGGCGCGGACCCTTGACTTCTCGTGGTTGTAGACCCACAGCACGCCGGCCACGAGCGCGGCGACTACAATAAGCCCCCCAACCGTTTCTTTAACTCTCTTCATAACTACCACCCGCTTTCTTTGGCTTTGGCGACTTCCCCAGCACGGGGAGAAATTTTCGATGGCTTTCCCTCAGCAAGGCCGGATCCACATGGGTGTATATCTGCGTCGTTGCCAGGTCTGCATGCCCCAACAGCGCCTGCACCGTTCGCAGATCCGCCCCGCCTTTCAAAAGGCCGGTTGCGAAGCTGTGCCTCAGGGTATGCACACGAGAGCCGGTTCCCGCCAGCGTGGCGTACCGGGCGTAATTTTTCCATATTCCCTTGCGGGAAAGCCGCTTGCCGCTCCTGCCGACAAACAGGGCAGATCCGCGCCCGCCCCCCTCGGCCAGGTTTGGCCGGGCTTCGCCAAGGTAACGCTTCAGCCAGCTTGCCGCCTCGGAACCAAAAACAGCAAGCCGCTCCTTGCTGCCCTTTCCCCTGACCCTGGCGACGCTTTCCTTGAAGTCAATGTCCCGGACGTTCAGGCCCGCCGCCTCGGATACCCTCAGGCCGGACGAGTAGATCATCTCGAAAAGAGCGCGGTCCCGCAATCCCAGCGGCTTGCCCGGGTCGATTACGGCAAGAAGCCGCTCGACCGTTTCCCGGTCCATCGTTTCGGGAAGGGTCATCCGCCGCCTGGGGCTTTCCAGGAATGCGACGGGGTTGTCCACCCGTATGCCCTCGGCAACGGCAAAACGAAAAAAGGAGCGCAGGCAGGAAATCGCCTTTGCGGCGGACCGGGAAGAAATGCGGTGCTTCTCCTTGCGCCACTCAAGATAGGCGACAACCTGATCCGTGGTCACCGCCTGTATCCCAAGGCCCCTGCCACGAAGATACTCAAGGAAACTGCCCAGTTCCAGCCGGTAGGTAACGACGGTCAGATGCGAACGACGCTCCACGGCGGCAAGCCGGGCGCAGAATTTTTCCAGATCGTCCAGATTCTGTGCGGGCATCAGGCGTTAGGCATCCTTCCCGGCAGCTTTTGCCGGCTGTCCGCCGTCTGCATCGGGGTTGTACCTGCGAAGCGCCGCAGGGATTTCCAGGTTTTCCTTAAAATCCCGGGGCCTGACAATTCCGTAGTAACCATCGTGGCCGCGCCCGGAACCCTGCCCCCGCATTCTGTTGAAGTCATCGATGGTGATAATTTCGTTAATGGATGCAGGCTCGGCTTTTTTCCGGTAATCCTCTGCAAGCGCCGACGCGACAGCTTTGCCAGGGAAGCCCGTGGCGATGACCGTCACTTTGACCTTGTCCCCCAGATCGGCATCAACGTTGATGCCGTGGATTATCTCGACGTTCGGGTCGGCCCTCTTCCGTATTGTTTCCAATATCTCGTCCACTTCAATAAGGGAAATATCCTCGGGACCGGCGATGTTGATCAGGACGCGGGTCGCCCCTTCTATGCTGGTGTCTTCCAGCAGGGGATTGTCAATGGCGGCGGCGGCGGCATCCTTGGCCCGGTTATCGCCACTCCCTATTCCAATGCCCATAAGGGCATCGCCCTGGCCCTTCATCGTCGATTCAACGTCGGCAAAGTCGGTGTTTATCACGCCTGTTTTGGTAATCAGGTCGGATATGCCCTGCACCCCGTGACGGAGAACTTCGTCTGCCATGCGGTAGGCCTGGACGTATGACGTTTTTCGATCCACCATTTTGAGGAGGTTCTGGTTGGGAATAACGATGAGGGTATCGACTGCCTCGCGCAGCTTCTTGATGCCATCCTCGGCAAGCTGCATCTTGGGATTGCCCTCGTTGGCAAAGGGCTTGGTAACCACGCCGACGGTCAGCGCCCCGTGCTCCCTGGCGATCTTGGCGATGACCGGGGCTGAACCAGTGCCGGTGCCGCCGCCCATTCCCGCCGTGACAAACACCATGTCGGCATCGCGCAGCACGTTGCTGATCTTTTCATGATCCTCTTTTGCGGCATCTTCCCCAATGCTGGGCTTGCCGCCGGCGCCCCTGCCGTTGGTCAGCCTGCACCCGATTTGCAGCTTTATCTCTGCCTTGCTCTTGTCCATGAGATCCTGCACGTCGGTATTCACCGCGATAAACTGCACCCCCGAAAGCCCGCTTTCGATCATCCGGTTTACGGCATTCGAGCCGCCTCCGCCCGCGCCGATGACCTTGATGTTTGCCGGAATCCGTTCCGGCACGATTGTCTCTGCCGGTTCGAATTCCCTCACCGAAAAAATTTGCATCTGACTTACCATTTAATCCCTCCCATTCCTGTTGTTATTATTGGATGCCCTTAAAACAGGCCATTTTTAATCCAGTCAACGAATTTTCCAAAAGGACCCGAAGCATCCTTTTTCCCCGGTATCGGCTGCCGCACCGGGGGCATGCGCTCCGGCGTATCCTCGCCTTCCCTTTTGTCGCCTTCCAGCACCAGCCCGATTGCCGTAGCATAGCGGGGATCGCGGTACTCGTCCACCAGCCCGCCAAGGTTGGCAAAGCGAATGGGGCTTCCCAAACGCACCGGCATCTTGAAGATCGAGGCGGCCAGTTCCTCCGCGCCGGTCAGCGCCGCCCCGCCGCCGGTAAGCACGACCCCCCCGCTCAAGGGATGGGGAAGGCCAAGGCAGTCGAGTTTCTGCTTTACCAGCTCGAAAATCTCCTCCATCCTCGGCTTTACTATCCCGTAGATGTGCGAGCGGGGAATCGCCAGGGGCGGGCGGCCCGCGATGCTGGGGACAAGAATGTCGTCGTCATGCTCAAGCAGGGGCTCCCAGCAGCAGGCTGATTCGGTCTTTATTTTTTCCGCCGTCTCTATGGAAATGCTTTTGATGGTGGAAATATCCTTGGTTACCTCGACGCCGCCCACGGGAATCGTAAAGGTCGAATACGGGGCGCCCTCAAAGTACACCAGAACGTCGGTGGTGCCGCCCCCGAGATCAATCAGGGCAACGCCAAGGTCCTGCTCTTCCGGGGCCAGCACGGCGCGCCCGGAGGCAAGCACCTGCAAGAGCAGGAGCGACTTGCTGGCCTTGAACCCGGCGCGGTTGACGCAGCGCAAAAGATTTTCCGCGCTGGTCGCCGAGCTGGTGATGATGTGCACTTCGGCCTCAAGGCGCACGCCGATCATGCCCATCGGGTCCTTGATGCCCCGGTGGTCGTCCACGATGTAGGACTGGGGGATGGTCTGGATGATCTGGCGATCCAGGGGGATAACCACCGCGCGGGCCGCCTCGATGACGCGGTACATGTCGTCCCGGCCAATCTCGCGGTTCTCCCGCTTCTGCCCGGCAATCGCCACCACGCCGCGGGAATTGATCCCCTCGATGTGGCTGCCGCCAATCCCCGTCCAGCAAGTGTGAACCTCCCGCCCGCTCATCATCTCCGCGGCCTCGACCGCCTCGACGATCGACTTGATGGTGGCCTCGATGTTGACCACCACCCCCTTTCGCATCCCCGCCGAGGGGCTTACCCCCACGCCGGTAATTTCGAGAATGCCCCTGTCATTGCGCTCGCCGATAACAACGCAGACCTTTGTCGTTCCTATGTCGAGGCCGACAACCATACCCTCATTCGCCAAAGCGGGCCTCCTTAGCCGTAACCACGCCTATGCCTGAACGCACGTCGATCTCGCCGGGAACGGCGCCACCTAACTTCCGGCTTACGTCAAACATCAGCAGCGCGTAATAGATACTGTCTTTTGTTATGTCACTGGCCATCCTCAGCCGAATCGAATCACGGACAGGGTACAACACCAGGTCATACAGGTCGCCGCCTTTCCCGACGACCCCTATTTCCGAAACCGCCTTCCAGATGTTCGGGTCCTCGTCGGCGATCGCCCCTATCCGCGCAAACAGCGGATGGGAAAGCCGCATCCCCAGCCAGGGCTGCAGGCCCTCTTCAAGGACGCCGGAAACAACCGGCAGCCAGGACTGCGGCGCTTCGCCGACACCGTCAGTGCCGATTCTGAACACCACGCCGTGCCGGTCAAAGTACACCGGCTGAAGCCTCCCGTTGATCGTGGCGATTGCCACGGCAACGGCCTTTCTTGGCTCAAGGAAGATCGAAAGCCGGTCGGGGAAACGCTTGACAACCTTTGCCGAGTCCACCAGGTAGTGCCCCGCAAGCAGCTTTTCCGCTTCTGCCGCGTTTATCGTTACATAGGTGGAACCACTGCCTATGCCGGCAACGTTCAGCACGTCCTGCCTGCCAAGGCCGGAGATGGTAGTTACGCTGGCCTTTACCGGCACCATGACGGGGCTGATGCAGAAAATCCAGACAAGCCCGCAGCACGCAAAAACAGCGACAAGCAGCAAAAGCCGCCGCGCCGCGTTCTCGGCTTTCTGCGGAGTATCGGCGTTATCGGCATGATACGGCGTACTACCATACGGCGTATTATTATACGGCGCATTATTATACGACGGGTTTTCCAGTTGATGGGAATAGATAAAATCACCGAGCATACTGCCCCTCCCTGCTCTCTGATAGTATATGCCGCCTGGTAACGTTTACCAGCAGCGCGGCGTTGGCGAGCGTCATCAGCAGTGACGATCCGCCGGACGAGACAAACGGCAAAGGAATGCCTGTCGTGGGAATCATGTCCGCGACAACGGCGACGTTTATCAGTGTCTGGGCCACTACCGGCGTTACCAGCCCAAAAGCCAGAAGCTGGGCAAAGAAGTCTTTGCTTCGGCAGGCTGTAAAGTACCCGATGAACGCATAGGCCCCGACAAGGACAAGGTAGGCTATCACGCCCAGAAATCCCGATTCCTCGGCATAGGAGGCAAAGACAAAATCGCCGTGAACCTCCGGTATCTTGGTTTTAACCGTGCCCTGCCCTATGCCCTTTCCCCAAAAGCCGCCGGATTTTATTGCATCCACGCTAAGCGTTATCTGGTACCCCGAGTTGTCGGGATCCAAATTCTGCTTGCCAAAATTGGCCATCCGGTTGTACCACCGCCCGTCTCTGTCGCCGTAAATCAAAAACAGGCTTGCGACGGCGAGAACCACCACGGCAATGCCAAACCAGCGCAGGCGGATGCCGGAGACAAAGCAAATCACGAAACTGCTTGCGGCAATAAGGACGGCTTCGGAAAAATTGCTTTGCCACAAAACCAGGAAGCAGAAAAGCCCTGTCAAAATAGCCGGCGGCAGCGGGCCGTAAAAAAAACTGCCAAGCCTGTTCTTGTTTTTGTCAAGGCTGTAGGCAAGGTACAGGGGCAGAACAACCTTGATCAGTTCCGAAGGCTGGAAGCTGCCGCCTTTGATGACGATCCATCGCGCCGCGTCAATGCCCATCCTGTGGCTTGCCCTTTGGAAGAAGGAGAGAAACGGCAGCAGGTTCAGCACAACGGTGAACACCAGGAGGGTGAGGATCACCCATTTCGTGTTAAGCCAGTCAAGCGGGATTTTCGCCAGAATCGGGAAAATAACAAGCATCATCGCCAGGGCAATAAGGTTGCTGGTGATGGGGGCCAGGCCGCCTTCGAAACGGTCGGGCTGGTTGAGGGCAAACAAATAGGACGCGGAATACAGCGTCACCAGCCCGAGCAGGGTCAGCAAGAGGACGATGCCAATGAGGCAGTAGTCATACCTGAACACCTTTCGTTCCCTCCCAAACGATCCCACAACTCCCCCTATTGTATCTTCAGCGTGGAGAGGGCAATGATCGCAAACAGCCCTCCAAGGATCCAAAAGCGGACGACAACCTTGGCCTCCGCCCAGCCGGACAGCTCAAAATGGTGGTGTAATGGTGCCATTTTGAACACTCTCTTTTTTCTCAGCTTGTACGATGCAACCTGTAAGATCACCGATGCTATTTCAAGCACGAATACCCCGCCAATAATAAGAACCAGTATTTCCTTTTTGATGATCAGAGAGATGACCGCAACGATCCCGCCCAGCGAAAGGCTTCCCACGTCCCCCATCAGCACCTCGGCGGGATGGGTGTTGAACCAGAGGAAGCCGATAAGGGCGCCCCCAATGGCAAGGCAGAGCACGGTCAGTTCCCCCGCCCCGGGGATGTAGGGTATGCCGAGGTACTCCGAATAGTCGATCCGCCCGGAGATGTAGGTAAGGATCGCCAGGGCAATAAAAACAAGGATCAACAGCCCTGCCAACAGCCCGTCAAGGCCGTCGGTAAAATTCACCGCGTTGGATTCTCCCATTATCAGCAATACCCCAAAGGGTATCCACAGCACGCCCATATCAACAACGGGGTTCTTGAAAAACGGAATGTACAGCGAAGTTATTTCCTCGCCCCCGGTAAAGTACAGGTACAGAACCACGGCAAGCGCACAGCCAAACTGCCCGGCAAGTTTCCCCCAGGCAGGCAGGCCCTCGGAGTTGTGCTTCCTCACCTTGAGGTAGTCGTCGATGAAACCAATCGCTCCAAAGGCAACAAACGAGGCAAGGGCAAGCCACACCATCCTGTTGCCCAGGTCCCCCCAGAGCAGCATGGAAATGACCACCGAGCCGATGATAAAAATCCCCCCCATAGTCGGGGTGCCGGTTTTGACGAGATGGGTCGCCGGGCCGTCACTGCGGACGGACTGCCCGATTTTCAGGCGGCGCAGTGCCTCAATTATCCTGCCGCCAAAGAGGAAGCAGATCAACAGCGTCGTCATCGCGGCGTAAGCGCCCCGGAACGTAAGGTAGCTAAAAACATTAAGCGGGGTAAAGAATTTGACAAACGCCTTGCCGATCTCAAAAAACATCAGGCAGCCCCCTCGACGTTATTTTCCGCGCATACCAGCACGTCGCATAACCTTTCCAGGGCGCAGCCCCTTGATCCTTTCAGCAAAACCAGATCCCCTTCCTGCACATAGGCACCCAGGGCGCGGGAAAGCTCGCCCATGTCGCTGCTGTGAAAACAGCGATCCGGGGCACCCGCCTGAAAAACTTTGGCGGCAGCCCTCGCTTCGTCCCCGTACAGGAACACCATGTCAGCCGAGGATCCGGCAAGCAAGCGTCCAGCCGCCTCGTGGGCGCTGCGGGAATTTTCGCCTAACTCCAGCATGTCACCAATCACGTAAACCCGCCGCCCCTGCCAGTCAAGGCTTTCGCAGAATTGCAGCGCCTCGGCAAGGGACTCGGGGTTCGAGTTGTAGCAGTCCCGTATCACCGT